>CAYVBB010000017.1:0-14217 GCA_964448515.1 uncultured bacterium
TTTTTGCAACATCAAAGATAGATTTAAATTGACCATTTTTTATTCTAAAATCAACGAGTAAATCTGCAGCTTTTTTCCCAATATTTTTAATTGCCGATAATCCATATTGAATGGTATTATTATTAATAATACTAAAATCAGTATTTGATAGATTGACATTGGGTGTATTAATATTAATATTCATCCTTTTACATTCCAAAATTAATTTAACAACTCGATCTGTATCATTTATATCAGATGAAATATTTGCCGTTAAAAATTCAATTGGATAATATGTTTTTAACCATGCTGTATGATAAGCAATCATTGCATATGCCGCAGAATGACTTTTTACAAAACCATATTCTGCAAACTTTTCCAATAACTCAAAAATTTCAACAGCTTGCTTTTTATTGATATTATTTTTTTCTGCACCTTCAACAAATTTTAATTTATATGATGCCATTAAATTTTTCTTTTTCTTGCCCATAGCTCGTCTAACTATATCTGCTTCACCTAAGCTAAAACCACCTATCTCGGAACAAATTTGCATAACTTGCTCTTGATAAACAATAATCCCATATGTTTCTTTCAATATATGTTCTAAACTAGAGTGGATATAGGTTGTTTTGGAATTGCCATGTTTTCTCGCAATATATTCAGGAATATTTGACATTGGACCTGGACGATATAAGGCATTCATTACAATTAAATCTTCAAAGCATGTTGGTTTTAGGTTTAACAAATTTTCTCTCATACCATCTGATTCAAATTGAAAAATTCCAATTGTAACGCCTGGTTGAAAAATTGTTTCATATACAATGTGATCATTACAATCAACATTGTTAATATCTATTGTTTTATTATGTCTACTTTTAATTAAATCAGTAGTTTTTTTTATGACTGTTAAATTTCTTAAGCCTAAAAAATCCATTTTTAATAAGCCCAATTCTTCAAGGGCATTCATATCTGCCTGTGTTGTTATTTCTTTATTTGATGGATTTTGGAATAAAGAAACATAGTCTCGCAAAGGGCCTGGGGCAATAACAACACCAGCAGCGTGTGTTGATGCGTGACGATGACATCCCTCTAATATTTTTGAATATTCGATTAATTCTTGATAGACTTTACTTTTAGATGATACTTCTTTTAATTCAGCATTTTGTTTTAACGCTTTTTCTAATGTTATTTTAGGTTCATTAGGAATTAATTTTGCAATTTTATCAACCTCTGCATAACTAATACCTAATACTCTTCCTACATCTCTTACAACTGATTTTGCTTTCATTGTTCCAAAAGTGATTATTTGTGCAACTGAATCATATCCATACTTATCTTTAATATATTTAATAACACTTTCTCGCCCTTCAATACAAAAATCAATATCAATATCAGGCATTGTTACTCTTTCTGGATTTAAAAATCGTTCAAAAAGCAAGTTATATTTTAAAGGATCAATATTTGTAATGCCTGTGCAATAGGCGACAATTGAACCTGCTGCAGAGCCTCTGCCAGGCCCAACAGGAATATTGTTTTTTATAGCATAATTAACAAAATCTTGAGTAATTAAAAAATAACCAGCATAACCCATTTTTTTAATTACAGATAATTCGTATTGCAATCTATCTTTTATTTTTTTTGATATTTTTTTATATTTTTTCTTTAAGCCATTATAACATAATTTTTCTAAATATTTATCTGGATTTGTTTCTTCATCTGGCAAAGGATAGGCTGGCAAATGATAATTACCAAGAGGAATTTCAACATCACATTGTTCTGCAATAGCTAATGTGTTTTCTAGGGCCTCTGGAACATCTTTAAAAATTTCATACATTTCATCTATTGATTTAATATAAAATTGATTTGGTTCATATTTCAATCTATTAATATCATCTCTATCTTTTCCTGTCCCTAAACAAAATAAAACATCGTGTGCATTAGAATGCTCTTCAAGACAATAATGACAATCATTAGTTGCAATGAGAGGAATGCTTAATTCTTTTGATATCTTTTTTAATATTTGATGAGATGCTTTTTCTTCTACAAGATTGTGGTTTTGCAATTCTATATAAAATCTTTTATTAAAAATTTTTTGATATGAAAAAGCTGCATTTTTTGCTTTTTCATAATTTCCTGAAGCTGCATAAGAGGTAACCTCTCCAGCCAAACATGCAGATGTAGCAATTAAGCCCTCATTAAATTCTTCTAATAATTCTTTATCAATTCTTGGACGATAATAAAATCCATTTAAATAACCAATTGAAGTTAAAGCTAATAAATTTTTATATCCTTGTTGATTCATTGCTAACAAAACTAGATGATAATAATTTTTACGTTTTCCTGTTTCAAGTGTTACTAATTGTCTATCGGTATGCTTATTAACAGCCACATACATTTCACAGCCAATAATAGGTTTAATACCAGCCTTGATTGCTGATTTATAAAATGGTATCATAGAAAATAAATTACCATGCTCAGTGATTGCAATGCTATCCATCCCAAGATCAGAAACACGATTACACATTGTTTCTACAGTTTGAGCAGCATCTAATAGAGAATAATCAGAATGATTATGTAGATGTACAAAATCAGACATAAATATTTGAATTTTTAGTTAACACAATAATCAATAATCCTCCTAGACATAAATATTTTAATAAATCGCTTAAATATTTATAAGTCGTTTTATTGGGAAATTTAATAAGTAAAAATACTGAATATAATAATGGAATCTCAATTATTATTATTAAGAATAATAAAAAACTAATATGTAGTTGAAAAACAAAATAAGGCATTAAGCATATAAGCATTAAACAAAAGGAATAAATAATAATTATTTTATTCATTATTGATTTTCCAAAATAAACAGGAGCAGTATAATAATTATTTGATAAATCACCCGCATAATCATGCATATCTTTAATCATTTCACGTAGAAAATTAAATGCAGCGCATAATATAAAGGGTAAAACAAGTATATGATTAGAATTATTAAAAACTATTTCACTAAAAATAAAGATACTCCCCAATAAAATCGATGTAACAAAATTCCCGATTAGTGGTATGCTTTTTAGATAAACATTATATATAATTGTTAGAGGAAAAATTATTAATAATAAAAATTGCAATGCATGAGAATTAATATTGCTTATTAGTACTAACAAAACAATCAATAAAATTGATATGATATAAAAAATATGTTTTTGTGATAAATTATTTGTAGCTAAGGGTCTATTAGGATGATTTATCTTATCAGATTCTATATCAATATAATCATTCATGATATATGCGATTGCCATAGCTATCATAACAATTAACATGCAATAAATAGTTAATAAATTAAGAGGAAAGCTTAATAAATATCCGGAAATTATTACTGCTAATGCCCCTAAAATTAAATTATGAAATCGTAATATATGTAGAATACTTTTATACATGACGTTGAACTTCTAATATTCGATAATTACCATTTAAATCTTTATGCCATAATAATGTAAAATCATTGCTTTTAAAAATTTTATTAATAATTTCTTTTGTATTTTCTAAGCCAATTTCAATTAAAAGAATTCCATTTAGATTTAATATATTTTTTAATTGCTTAAATATTGCTTTGTAAAATTTTAAGCCATTAGAAAAATCTGTTAGGGCGATTTCTGGTTCATACTTTTTTATTTCTAATGGAAGTTTATTATAATCAGCATTATTTATATAGGGCGGATTTGAGACTATTAAATCATATTTTTTATTAAATTTATACGTTAATATATTTCGTTGATAAAAGTTTATATTATTAGTTTGATAAATTTTGCTATTTTCCTTTGCTACAGATAATGCCTTTTTTGAAATATCAATAGCATCAACTTTTTTTACAATATTTTGTAGTGATAATGCAATAGATATATTTCCAGAGCCAGTCCCAATATCTAGACATTGATTAAAAACATGATGTTTTTTTAATGCAACATCTATAATTAGCTCAGTTTCAGGTCTAGGTATTAGGGTATCTGAAGTAACATAAAAATCATATCCATAAAAATCACATTTATTTAGAATATATTGAAAGGGCTTGCTCAAGCTTCTTTCATAAATGAAATTAATAAATTGGTTTTTTTCAATTTTTGAAAGATATTTATTAGAATTTAATCTAATATCCGATATATCTAATTTAAACTGATCTATCAAAAACCATTCTATTTCTTTTTTTGCATTTTCAATATTATGATTTAATAAATATTTTTGACCTAATACAATAATATCATTTAATTTTAATGTATTAGTTTCCAACAGTTTATTTCTCATTCACTATCTTCTGATAATTGAATTTTTTGATCTTCAATTTTTAATTTATTAATAATTTCTAATAAACTTCCATTTAATACTTCTTCGAGTTTATATAAAGTGAGGTTAATGCGATGATCTGTAATTCTACCTTGCGGATAATTATAAGTTCTTATTTTTGCACTTCTATCACCAGTAGAAACCATCTTTTTTCTTTCTTGTGATCGTTCTTTGTTAAGTTTTTCAATTTCTAAATCAAGTAATCGTGATTTTAATACTTTTAATGCTTTATCTTTATTTTTATGTTGTGAAGATTCATCTTGGCAGGTTACAACTAAACCAGTAGGTAAATGAGTAATGCGAATTGCAGATTCTGTTTTATTAACATGTTGACCTCCAGATCCTGATGCGCGATAGGTATCAATTTTTAAATCTTTATCAATAATATTAATGTCAGCATCTTCAGCTTCTGGCAAGACTGCAACTGTTGCAGCGCTTGTATGGATTCTACCACTAGATTCAGTATCAGGTATACGTTGTACTCTATGCACTCCAGATTCATATTTTAAATCTGCATAAACAGATTCTCCTTTAATAGAAACAATTACTTCTTTTACACCACCTCCTTCATTATCATTTAAAGAAATAATTTCATGTTGCCACTTATTGTTTTCACAAAACCTAAGATACATTCTAAATAAATTTTCTGCAAATAAAGCTGCTTCAGTTCCACCTGTACCACTTCGAATTTCTAAAATAATATTTTTGTCATCATTAGGGTCTTTTGGTAATAAAAATATTTTTAATTCTTTTTCTAATAATAATAATTCATCTTTTAAAGGTCCAATTTCATCCTTTATAAGCTCTTTTAATTCTTTATTATTTCCTTTTAAAATTTCTTCATCTTCTTGAAGATGATTAAATTTTTTAATATAATCATTAACATTAGGAATGATTGGAGAAAGCCTTTTGTGTTCTTTCGCTAAGCTTGAGTATAGCTTAATATCCGAAACAATATCAGGATTACTCATTTTGTCAGATAAATCATTAAATTGTTTTATTAAACTTTGTAGTTTATCAATCATATCATTTATCCAATAGATTCTGCTGTATATTGTTTCCCTTTAAATTTATCTATTTTATTATCAAATGCAGCTTTTAATGCATAAATTGCTACTTCTAATTGTAAGTCATCAGGTTTTTTTGTTGTTATATTTTGTAATAACAACCCTGGTTTAGATAAAGATTTAAAAATAAATATATGTTGTTTATTTGATAAAAATTTTAAAACTTCATATCCAACCCCTGCAACTAAAGGCAAACACATTAAGTGCATTATTAATCTAATTGAAAAATTTAAATGATTAATAAATAATAATGCTATAGAATCTAAAATTGTATATGAAAAAATGGTAACAATCATAATAATAAAAATAAAACTAGTCCCACATCTTGGATGCAGTGTTGAAAAACTTTGAGCATTTTTAACATTAAGTTCTTTTCCTGATTCAAAATTATATACTGTTTTATGTTCAGCTCCATGGTATTGGAATAATCTTTTAACATCATTGAATTGTGATATTAAAATTAAATATGTTAGAAAAATTGCAATTCTAATGATTCCAGAAATAATATTAAAATAAAAAGGATTATTAGTATTATCAGGAATTAACAATGATGAAAAGTATAAAGGTAATCCTAAAAAAATTCCAATAGAGAATAAAATAGAAAAAATACTTATTAATTTTTCAAAAAACACATTTAAAAGAGATTTTTTTTTATTTGAAGTATTATTATTTTCTGATTCATAAATATCTGCAGACCAATCAAGTGTTTTATATCCAATTTTCATTGATTCATACAGATGTACAAAACCACGAATAATAAAATATTTTTTCATTTTATAGCGTTCAATAATTGAAACAAAATCAAATCGCTTAGATATAATCTTTCCATTTTTCAATCTTAATGCGGTAGCATATGCACCAGGAACACGCATCATAACACCCTCAATAACGGCTTGTCCTCCAACTAGAATAGAAGTTTTCATACAAATCATATAAAATGTTTTAATCAATAAATTCATGATAAATTATTTAGTAATAATTAATTGAAAATTAAGAAATATAAAAATAGATTTTTGCTAACTTTTTTTATCTGCTTGAAAATTATATTTTTTCATATATTTTTCAACACGCCCAGAAGTATCCACTAAATTTTGTTTTCCTGTAAAATAAGGGTGAGATTTATTTGAAATATCTAATTTATATAGAGGATATTCTTTCCCATCTTCCCATTTAATAGTATCTTTTGTTTCAATTGTAGATCTTGTTAAAAATGAATAATCACAAGAAACATCTTGAAATACAACATATCTATAGTTTTCTGGGTGTATATTTTTTTTCATAAATATTATATGATGTCTGATAATTGTAAATCTTGTTTTTTTAGATATTTCATCAAGCCAATTTTATCTATAGTTTTCAATGCAGCTACAGATACTTTAATTTTTATGCTTCTCCCTAGTTCAGGAACATAAATATTTTTAAGCTGTAAATTAGGTAACTGTCTTCTTTTAGTTTTTATATGAGACTTAGAAACATTATTACCGACTAATGGTCGCTTACCTGATATTGCACAAAATTTTGACATCGTTTCCTTTATATTAATTTCAATTCGTCTAAAACGGTCTGTATATTACTAAATAAATTATTAAATTAAAAGTCTATTTTTTTTAATGTATCTCCAATTAAAGATACAGCTTTTAATATTGTTTCATCAGATGTTGCATATGATAGACGTATGTGTTCAGGAGCACCAAAACTGTCCCCAGCAACTGTAACAACACCTGTTTGATCTAAGATATATAATGATAAATCAGAAGATGTTTTAATAAGCTTTCCTGATGGAGTTTTTTTATTTAAATAATGTTTAAAATTAGGGAATACATAAAAGGCGCCATTTGGAACTTCACATAATATTTGTGGAATCTTTTTTAATTCTTCCAAAATTAAATTTCTTCTTTTATGAAAAATTTGTTTCATTTCATGAACACATTTTTGATTCCCTGATAATGCCTCTATCGCAGCAAATTGAGCAATAGAATTGGGACATGATGTGCTTTGTCCTTGCAATTTAGATATCGCCTTTACTAAATCTGAATCTCCAGCTAAATAACCTATACGCCAACCCGTCATGGCATATGTTTTGGAGCAACTTTGGAATGTAATAATATTATTTAATTGTGGTGCGAATGTTGCAATACTTTTAAAGGGAACATCATATGTTAATTGCTCATAACATTCATCAGAAAAAATCCAAATATCAGGTCTTTTTTTAACTATATCTAACAATTGTAATATTGCTTCATCACTCCATACTCCACCACTTGGATTTGATGGTGAATTAATAATAATACCTTTAGTTTTATTATTAATCTTATTTATTAATTCATTAAAATTTGGTTCGTTTTGTTTAGAGGAATTAGTACCCACAAATACAGGTGTTGCTCCAGTAACAGTTACAAAATCAGGAAAAGACACCCAATATGGTTTAAAAATTATCACTTCATCATTTTTTTGGAATAATGCTTGGCACGCGTTGTATAAAGAGTGTTTTCCTCCACAAGAAACCACTATTTGTTTTGGATTAAATTTTAAATTGTTATCTCTGGATAATTTTGTTCTAATTGCTTCTTTTAGTTCTAGCGTTCCTCCACCAGGAGTATATTTTGTATGACCATTATTAATTGCCCAAATAGCAGCATTTTGTATATGTTCAGGAGTGGAAAAATCAGGTTCTCCAACACTCATATTATAAACTGGTTTTTTAGCTCTTTTAAGCTCAGCAGCCTTGCTTGTCATTTCAAGAGTTGCAGAGGGCTTGATTCTAGAAATACGATCTGTAAACATTGATATTAGCTGCTCATAGAATCTAAAAATTCTCTATTATGCTTTGTACGTTTTAGTTTTTCTAGTAAAAATTCCATTGCTTCAATATTTGTCATATCATTTATAATTTTTCTTAATAGCCATATTCTTGATAAATCTTTTTTGCCAATCAATTTATCTTCTCGGCGTGTACTTGAACGATTAACATTAATCGAAGGATATATTCGCTTATCACTTAAGTCTCTATCTAGCATTAACTCTTGATTTCCAGTGCCTTTAAATTCTTCAAAAATTACTTCGTCCATTCTACTGCCCGTATCAATTAATGCTGTAGAAATTATTGTTAAACTTCCACCATTTTCAACATTACGTGCTGCTCCAAAAAATCTTTTTGGTTTATGTAGAGCATTAGAATCTACTCCTCCAGATAATATCTTTCCACTATGTGGAATTACTGTATTATATGCTCTTGCTAATCTGGTGATTGAATCTAATAGAATAACTACATTCTCTCCTGTTTCTACACATCTTTTTGCTTTAGATATAACCATTTCTGCGACTTGTACGTGTCTAGTTGCTGGTTCATCAAATGTAGATGCAACAACTTCAGCTTTTACACTACGTGCCATATCAGTTACTTCTTCGGGCCTTTCATCAATTAATAAAATAATTAAATTTATAGATGGATCATTTGAAGATATAGCATTTGCAATTTTTTGCAATAAAATTGTTTTTCCAGTTTTTGGCTGTGCAACAATAAGCCCTCTTTGTCCTTTTCCTATTGGTGCTAATAGATCAATTGTTCGAGTAGAAATATTTTCAGCATCTGTTTCTAATTTAATAATTTCATCAGGATATAAAGGAGTAAGATTTTCAAAATGGACTAGCCCGCGTGATTCATGAGGATTAATGCCATTGACTGTCTCAACTTTTAATAATGCAAAGAATCTTTCGTTATCTTTTGGGGGTCTAATTTGTCCTGAAACAAGATTTCCTGTTTTTAAATGAAATTTTTTAATTTGAGAATGTGATACATAAATATCATCTGGACCAGGCAAATAGCTATAATCTGGAGATCGTAAAAAACCATATCCATCTGATAATACCTCTAAAATACCTTCACCAAAAATGTTTTCTTTATTTTTAGCTTTTGTTTGTAGTATAGCTTTAATTAAATCTTGTTTTCTTAAACCAGAATAATCTTTAAAGCCTAACGAATCACATATTTTATGTAATTCTTTAACTGTCAACTTTTGCAGTTCTCTTGTTCTCATCAAAACCCCTATTTATTAATTATATGAAAAAGATTGATTTTTAAGTGTGAATTAAGGAATCCCTACTAATATCACTAAGTTAATAACCTTTTATAGTCTAGTGCAAAACAATTTTTAAAAAAACTATTTACTGAAGGCCCTAAAAAATGGCTACCAATAATAACCAAAATATCATTTTCTTTTAATTTAGAAATACTGAATTCAATTGCTTGATTTATTTTCTTTTCAATAAAAATCTTATCTTTATTGTTAAAAATAGTTGCAATTTCTTGTGCTGGCATGCTATCACGAATATTAGTTTCAGAGCATATAATTTGATGAAATTTCTTTTCATAGTTTTTTAATGTAGTTTTAATTTTTTTATTTCTTTCAAATGCACAGAGTAAATATTTTTTATTAATATTTTTTTTATAAATATAGCTATTAAAGTTTTTTATAAAACACTCTAGACTAGATTGATTATGTGCTACATCAAAAATAATTAAAGGGTTTTTATTTATAATCTGAAATCTTCCATGCCAAACTGTATTTTTAATTCCTTTATTAATATCTTTTATATCAATATTGATAATTTCTTCTTTATTTAAATAATTAATGACATTTTTTGAAAGGTTAGCATTTTGTATTTGATGTATCCCATATAGATTTTTTAATGAAATATTATCTGATATTTTTTTGTTAAATCTTATGGTTAAATTTTGTTTTTTTGCTTCTTTTATTAAAATATTTTTTGCAACTAATGATTGATTAGAGGAAAATATAAATTGTGTATTTTGATTGATTGCTTTGGCTTTATTTGTAGAAATTAAAGATAGAGTATTCCCCAATAAAGAATGATGGTCCATTGAAATAGGAGTGTAAACAATGCCTTGATTTTTGCATGCTGTTACACTATCAAATTTTCCTCCAAGTCCTGTTTCTAGTATGCAATAATCAACTTTTTTTTTATTGAAATACCAAACAGAAATCACAGTCAATAATTCAAAAAAAGATGGCTCAATTTTTTTTATATCATTTTGATATTGTTTTACAAATTTCTTAATTATATAATCTTGAATAAACTGATTATTAATACGAATTCTCTCATTTAGTTTTACTAAGTGAGGAGAACTAAATAAACCAACTTTATATCCTCCTTGAGCTAAGATGTTAGATAATAATGCTGAAACAGATCCTTTTCCATTTGTACCAACAATTTGGATGGAGTAAATCTTTTCATGCGGGTTGTTACATGCATTTAATAATTTCCTTGTTCGTTTGAGTCCATATTTAATTTTTTTAGAAGATATACTTAATAAATAATTAGAAATATTCATTTATAGTTTAATAAATTCAATATTTAATGAATCTTCTCTTAAAAATATTGATGCAAGTTTGTTAAATTGAATAGATCCATCCGTTAAAAAGTATTTAACATATTGTTGGTTTTGATTAGATGTGCTTAGATTCTTTTCGTATAAAAATTTCTTAACAAAAATAGCAACTATATTAGCTGAATCAATGATTATAATCTTTTTAGAAATATGTTTTTTGATAGTTTCAATTAATAAGGGGTAATGTGTGCATCCTAAAATTAATACGTCAATTTTTGAGAATTTTTTTTTATTTAAATATAGTTTACATATGTTTTTGGTGATTTGATTATTAGTTAAACCTTCTTCTATAATAGGAACAAATAGAGGACATGCCTGTGTAGTAATATCTAAGCTATTATTTAATCGATTTAATTTTATATCATATGCTTTAGAGTTAATAGTTGCTTGTGTACCAATAATACCAATAGATTTTTTTTTAGTCGTTTTAATAGCACGTTGAATGCAGGGGTCTATAACATTAATAATTGGTATATTTATATTTTTTTCTAAATTTTCAATCGCTAATGCTGATGCAGTATTACATGCTACAATAATTAATTTAACTTTTTTCTTAATTAAAAATTTGCAAATTTGATTTGAGTATTTAATAATTGTTTCTTTACTCTTTGTTCCATATGGTAAATGAGCTGTATCTCCAAAATATATAAATGATTCATTAGGTAAAATCATTTTTAATTCTTTGAGAACAGTAAGTCCGCCTAAACCGCTATCAAATATTCCTATTGGTTGATTATTGTTTTTCATATTTATTTTTAAAATCTACAACGGCCTCAAATAAGCCTTTTGCAATTTCTCTTTTATATTGTGCTTTAGCTAATTGTTTTGCTTCATATTTATTTGTTATAAAGCCAACTTCAACTAGTACATTAGGCATCGTAGCTCCAACTAATACATGAAATCCAGCTTGTTTGACTCCTCGATTAATACTATCTATTCTTTTATCTAAATTGACTTGAATTCTTTCTGCAAGATATTCACTTCCTCTCATTGCTGAATTTTGGGTCATACTGGCAACAATTTTTTTTGCATCTGTAAAATCTATATATTTATGGCTTTCTTCTTCAAGTTTAATTGCTTCATTTTCACGTTTTGCGACTTCTATTGCATCTTGAGTTTTGCCAATTCGTAATAGGAAAGTTTCAAATCCCCTTGCTTTATGGTGAGCTGCATTAGCATGTATACTAATAAAAATATCTCCACCTGAATTATTTGCAATTTGAGTCCTTTTCCACAATGGAATAAAAATATCTTCATCTCTTGTATATATTACTTTTAATCCCAAGGTACGTTCAATCATTTTTCCAAATTGTTTAGAAATATCTAATGCAATATCCTTCTCTTGAATATTATTTATACCAATTGCACCTGGATCTTTTCCTCCATGTCCTGGATCTATAACAATAGTATCAATAATCCATTTTTCTCGTAATTCTTTTATTTTTTCACTATTTTTTGATTGTTCAATTGATAATAAAAGTTCAATATAATTATCAGTTGTATTTAATGATATATCATCAATTTTTTTATTAATTAAAAATGAAAGTTGTCCAGATTGTTTTTGTTGAATAGAATTAATTTTAGTAATAGGATAAGATAATGGTGAATTTTTTATACCTATGGAATCAATAGCACTATTTAGGATTGTAATGTTTAGCCAGCCTGATTTATTTATAGAAGTTGCAATATGCTTTTTAGGAAATTTTTTAGTTGTTTTAATTGATAAAACGATTCCATTAGTTTTGTTTTGAATATTAAAATCTTTTATATTGTAAATATTGGTTAAAACTTTTGCAATATTTTTTTTTGAATCTATTAACTGTACTGGCATATTAATAGATTCAAGAATATGATAAAATGGCAATAGAGGAACATGTAATGCATTATTTTTTAGGATTACATCGTACGTTAAATGATAAACTTTGTCATCAATTTTAAAATATGATGAAAAAGGAGAAAAGTACATTTTTTTATTTTCAAAGATTATTTCTAATTTTTCTTTAGATTGATAATATGTACTTTGTAATTCATGAGATTTAATAAATTCATTTAATGAAATATAATCTATTTTGTTATATTTAATTATTTTTAATGATAATTCACTTTTTGGAATTGATTGTGTAAAAATAATGCTTGTAAAAAAAATAAAGTGAATAAAGTATTTATAATAATTGTTCAATTGATTAATTGATAGTTTTTGAATCCATAACTTTGAAAACTTTTTCTCCGGGTTTAACCATCAAAAATTTTTCTCTAGCTAATTGTTCTATATATAGAGTATCTGTTTTTAATTTGTTGATTTCATTTTGAATAGAAATTTGTTGATTTAATAGAGATTGAATTTGTGTTTGAAAATTATTTTTTTCTTTTTTAACAGCTATTAATTTTTTAATTCCAAAATCAGCATACACTAGATATGTTATCCCTATTATTATAAAAAGTAATAATACATATGCTCTATTTTTTATTTTTGTTTTATATTTTTTATTTTTTTTCATATTTGATAAAATTATCTTGTGCATAAACTACATCATTTTTCATTTTTTCTTCAATCCTTAATAATTGATTATATTTTGCAGTTCTATCTGTTCTGCATAATGAGCCGGTTTTTATTTGCCCAGCATTTGTTGCAACTGCTAAATCAGCTATAAAAGTATCTTCAGTTTCTCCTGAACGATGGGAGATAATGACTCCTAAATTATTGTTTTGTGCTAACTTAATTGCATCGATTGTTTCTGAAACTGTTCCTATCTGATTTAATTTAATTAATATAGCATTCATTGATTTTTGATTAATTGCTTTTTGTAATAATTTTGTATTAGTTACAGTCAAATCATCTCCAACTATTTGAATAGTATCACCCAGAATCGTGTTTAATATATTCCAATGTTTCCAATCATTTTGATCTAAACCATCTTCGATAGAAACAATGGGATATTTTGCACACAGCTTTTGATAATATTTAATCAGTTCAAAAGATGAATATTCTTTATTATTTAAATAATAAGTTTTTTTGTTTTTGTTATATAGTTCGCTAGCAGCAACATCTATTGCTAAAACAATTTCATCACCCAACTTATATCCTGACTGTTTAATTGCCCTAGCAATTAATTGCAGTGCTTCTTCATTGCTTTCTAACATAGGAGCAAAACCACCTTCATCTCCAATCGTAGTACTATAATTAATTTTTTTTAATAATTTTTTGAGTGTATGAAAAATTTCCATTCCTGCTTTTAAAGCAAGAGAATATGATTTAAAACCAATGGGCATAATCATGAATTCTTGAATATCAACATTATTATCTGCATGGCTACCACCATTTAGAATGTTCATCATAGGTGCAGGCATAGTCAGTTGTGGGCAATGTAATAAATCTTTTTTATAACTATAATTAAATATATAGTGAAATAATGTTTGATTTTT
>CAYVBB010000018.1:0-14031 GCA_964448515.1 uncultured bacterium
GATTTTAATCAGGAAGATTGTGAATGGTATGATGAATGTGTTTGGACTGACCAAGGTTGTCAAGATTATGATTGGAATGATGATGGAGGTTGGGATGATGGAGGCAATAATTTGTGCTCTGATATAGATAATCCATTTGAATGTATAGGGAGTGGATGTGATTGGGTAGGAGGTAATGTGCCAGGGCAAGGATATTGTGTTGAAGAAAGTGATGAAGATTGTGACCCTAATTTAATATGTGGTGCAGCTATCACTTGTTGGGATGATGGTTTGTTGTACCCTACTACATGTGGCCCAGAAAATTGTGATGAACCGATTGGTCCATGTAATGATTGCGATCCTAATTTAATATGTGGTGAAGCTATTACTTGTTGGGATGATGGTTTGTTGTATCCTACTACATGTGGCCCAGATAATTGTGATTTACCTATTGGTGAATGTGAAGAAGATGAATGTGAAAATGGAGAAATTAATAATGAGAATCCATGTAATCCTTTTGAATGTTTTGATGGTCAATGGTATGAGATTGTAATTGATTGTGCAGAGGAAATGGGTGTTCCATGCGAAAATGGTGAATATGTTGATCCTCCTGAAGGTGAATGTTGTTCTATATGTGTTGAATATAATGATGATCCAGATGCTATCTTATTTTTAGATAATTTATCTGCTGTTCCAAATTCTGAGGTTTCTATTCCATTATATATAGGTTCAAATGAACCTATTGGTGGGTTGCAATTTGAGATTCATTCACCTTTAAATAGTGGTGGAAATGGAGGATTTGTAAATCCAAGTTCAATTGAGTCTATGGTTGATTGCTTTAATACTGAATTTAATGTTATAGATAATATTTTAATTGTAATTATGTTTAGTCTTGAGGCTTGTGTGATTCCTAATGGAGAAAACCATATAGCTAATATAAACTATTATATTCCAGAATCAGTTGATTTAGGTCAAAATATTCCATTAGAGTTTAATAATACAATAGTCTCAGATCAATTTGGGAATGAAATTCCTTCAGCTGGAGAATCTGGTTCCATTCTTGTTGGTATGGTAGGTGATATTAATGGTGATGGTCAGGTAAATGTATCTGATATAGTATTAGCAGTTAGTTTTGCAATATCTTCTCAAACTCCTAACCCATATCAATTATGGGCTGGTGATGTAAATGATGATGGAATGGTTAATGTTTTAGATATTGTAACAATAGTTAATATTATTCTTAATTAAATTTCATGTTTAAAGTTTTAGTTTTACTTGTAGCCTTATATAGTACTAAAACAGTGGTTGATTCAGGCCATTTAAAAGAAATTAATCCTCATTTTAATGGAATTTGTAAGCAAATAGAAAATATTCCCGGTCCTGAAGACATTACTATCCTAGATAATGGTCTTGCAATTATCTCATCAGATTTTAGAAGGAAGATTAAAAAATCTAGTTCTTTATATCCTATTGAAAATAAAGATTTAAATTCTATACAAGGAAATATTTATTTTTATGATTTAAATAATAATAATTCTTTCCCATTAAATATGACTGAGAATTTAAATTTTGAATTTCATCCACATGGAGTATCTACTTATTTAGATGATGAAGGTAGTTTGCATTTATCAGTTGTTAATCATACATCCAAAGGAGATTTTATAGAGATTTTTTATTATGATAATATTGAACTAAAACATTTAAAAACTATTTCAAGTCCTTTGCTTGTAAGTCCTAATGATATTGTTTTAATTAATGAAAGTCAATTTTATGTAACTAATGATCATGGTTTTAGTAAACCATTTTTTAAATTATTTGAAGATTATTTACAAATGTCAAAATCTAATATATTATTTTATGATGGTTCAGGTTTTATTGAAGTAGCTGCAGATTTACAAATGGCAAATGGTATTAATGTTAGTAAAGATAAAAAAATTGTTTATTGCGCTGAAACTATTGGTCAAAAGTTAAATATATATAGAAGAAATCAATTAGACAATTCATTATCATTATTAGAGTCTATAGAAATAGATAGTGGACTTGATAATATTGAGATAGATATAGCTGGAAATTTATATGTTGGATCTCATCCTAAATTGTTTGATTTTATTAAACATGCTAAGGATAAAACTCATTTATCTCCATCACAAGTTTTTAAAATATCACCAGATTACACTTTAATTGAAGAAATTTTCTTAAGTGATGGTCATGATATTTCAGCTTCAACTGTTGGTGCATTTCATAACAATGTATTATTAATAGGAGCAGTATTTGATAATCATTTTTTACATTGTGAACTAGAAGATGATGCAATATATTAGAAATGATATTAATAATAAAATATTATATAAATAATGATTAATAAAAATTACATATGCTTTTTATTTTTGCTTTTTAATTTAGTTTTTCTAGAAGAGAAAATTATTTTTGAAAGTGCAAACCCATTTTCATTCAAACACATAATTACAGATCTTGATAATCAAGAATCTCAAGAAGTATACGGTATATTAACCTTCCCTGATAAAGTAATTAAAGAAAATAAGAAATATCCATTGATAATAGGGGTAGCAGGAAGCAACGGTTGGGGAAGTCATCATTATGAATATCTTAGTATGTATAGAGAAATGGGTATAGCAACTTTTGAACTTAAGAGTTTTAGTAGTAGGGATATCAGTTCTACTGTTGGTACTCAGATTGATGTTACAATGGCTATGATGGTTCTAGATGCATATAGAGCATTGGATACTTTATCTAAACATAAAAATATAAATAATAATAAGGTTGCTATAACTGGATGGAGCTTAGGGGGTGGAGTTGCACTGTTTTCTGGCTGGAGTAATTTAATAAGTGCAATTAATCCAAAAAATAATTTTTCTGCTCATCTACCCATTTATCCGCCATGTATGATAAGACCTGATAATATTGAATTTACTGATGCACCAATTCATATCCAAATTGGAGCAATAGATAATTGGACACCAGCAGATGCATGTGAGTATTTTGTATCTGAATTAAAAAAATCTAAAGATAATATTGATATTACAGTTTATGAAAATTCTCACCATGGATTTGATACTGAAGAAGATATAATATTCATAGAACATGCTTATAGTTTTACTGATTGTATGTTTGATATTAGTGATGATGGAGCAATTTTAATGAATTATTTAAATATTCCAATGACTTCTCCTTTTCTTCAAAAAATAGGACTTTCTTTCTGTGTAAAAAGAGGAACTAATGCAGGAGGAAACCCTCTAACTCGAGAAAAAGTATTTGATTTTTCTAAAGCATTTATGTCAAAACATTTAATGGATTAGGTGTTTTATGGGATATATAAAATATATATATGTATTTTTAGTAAGCATCAATTTCATAGTTTGTGCTTACCTTGAAAATATACCTGTAAAGCTAACTCAGCCAGATGGAACATTAATTAATTGTTTAACTTCAGGAGATGAATATTATCATTATTTACATGATAATGCTGGGTATACAATTTTACAAAATCAAGAAGATGGATTTTATTATTATGCTGTTAAAAATAATGACAATTTAAGGCCATCAATTTATTTAGTTAATTCAGTAAACCCTGAAAATATTGGGTTAGAAAAAAAAGTTATGATATCTCGTGATGAATATAAACTTCGAAGAAATTCATATTGGGAAGATGTTGAATATCGAGATGCTCCAACATTAGGGACAGTCAATAATTTAAATGTATTTATACGCTTTGATGGTGAGGAAGAGTTCCCAAATTCACGTTCATATTATGATATTCCTTTTAATGATTCTGATGGTCCCTCAATGCTTCATTATTTTGAAGAAGTTTCTTATAATCTTTTGACTGTTAATACATTTCATTATCCTGATTGTGATCCATCAATAAATATTTCATATCAAGATGAATACCCTAGAGATTACTATAAACCATATAATCAAGAAACAAATCCCATAGGTTATGAAAATGATAATCAAGCAAGAAGTAGAGAGCATATTTTATTAAAGAATGCTATTGATTTTATATCCGGGGATGTTCCTGAGGATTTAGATATAGACTCAAACAATGATGGATATGTAGATAATGTTACATTTTTAGTAAGAGGAATTCCTGGTGCATGGGCAGATTTGTTATGGCCTCATAGATGGGCGCTCTATAGTGAAGAAGCTTATATAAATGGTTCAAGAGTCTATGATTATAATTTAAACTTAGAACAAGGTGGTTATTTTACTGTTGGAACATTATGTCATGAGTTTTTTCATTCTTTAGGTGCTCCAGATCTCTATCATTACTGGGATGATGTTGCTCCAGTTGCTGTCGGAGGATGGGATGTTATGGATGCTTCATCTGATACACCTCAATCAATGACAGCGTATATGAAATATAAGTATACAGATTGGATTACAGACTTGCCAATTTTAACTGATGGTGGTACTTATGATATAAATCCTTTATCTAGTCCAATTAATAATATATATAGAATTAATTCACCAATCTCTAATGAATATTTTGTAGTTGAATATAGAGTAAAAGAAGGAATATATGAAGTCAATACTCCTGGAGGAGATAATGGAATGTTGATTTACAGAGTCAATGATAGTTTAAATGGAAATGCTGATGGTCCTCCAGATGAACTGTATTTATATAGACCTAATGGAACTTTAAATTCAAGCGGTAGTTTTGCTGGTGCTCCATTTAGTAGTTCTTTAGAAAGAACTGAATTTAATGATGGAACAAATCCAAATTGTTTTTTATTTGATGGTTCTCCAGGAGGAATTAATATTTCTAATATAAGCGATTCTAACGAAATAATGACTTTTGATCTAGTAAATTTGATTTTATTAGCAGAATTTGAAGGATTAACATTTGATTTAGATCAAGATGGAGTAGCAAATCCAGGGGAAGAAGTGTTATATGATTTTTCTATATCAAACTTATCAAATGGTATCAATGCTCAAAGCATTATAGCAACTATTGCAACTAGTACAGAAAATGTTTCTATAGTAAATCCAGTAATTGATTTTGGTAATATAAATTTTAATAATCAAGAGGTTACTTCTTTAATTATTAATCTAGACCAATATACTTTTGGTGAAGTTGATTTTAATGTATCTATTGATGCTGAATATTCTGAAGGTATTCAGGATTTATTTTATAATCAGGAATTTAATTTTAATATTGAGGTTTCATTAAATCAAAGTGGTTTTCCATATTCAACATTAAATGAAGTTAGGTCCTCACCTATTGTTTCTGATTTAGATTTGAATGGGGAATATGAATTGATTTTTGGAGATCATTTTGGTTTGATCCATGCAATAAATGAAAATGGAAATCCTGTGTTAACAGATGTTTTTCCAATTGATACTGGAGGACAGATTTGGGGAGCTCCAGCAATGGCAGATATTGATAATGATGGTTTTGATGATATTGTGGTTTCATCAAAGAGTAAAAATATTTTTGTTATAGATAAAAATGGAATCAAATTTATAACTGAAACAAATTCTCAACTTATTGGAACTCCTACAATTTGTAATTTGGATAATGATTCCGAGCTTGAAATTCTTATTGCTGGTTATACAAACAATCAACAAAATTTATGGGTAATAAATCATGATGGAACATCTTCAATAGACTTTAATTTCACTTCAAATGAAAAAAATAAAAGTGGTTTTTCAGTAGCAGATTTTAATAATAACAATTTAGATGATTTGGTTTTTGGTACAGATTCTAAAAATTTATATCTTGTATATGATGATGGTACTATTGCTAGTGGCTTCCCATTTGAATCAGATGGTAGGTTTAGAGTATCTCCAATTATAGTAGACTATTTAGATCAAAAAATTATTGTAGCTCCATCAGAAAATAATACTGTTTATGCAATTTCTGAAGAAGGCTCAGTTATTTTTGAATTGCCTTTTTCTAGCAGAGTAACAACATCTCCAAGTGTATTAAGCTATAATAATATGCTTATTGTATTTGTAGGGCTTAATGATGGTAGCATTTATGGTTTTGACTTATCTGGGAATATTTTATATCAGTTTTCTATTGATGGTGGAGTTGTTGGCTCTATTGTTTTTTCTGATATGAATTATGATTCATATCCCGATATAGTAGCTAGTAGTGATCTTGGTAATATTTATTTATTTAATATTGATGGTCAAACATTTCAAAACTTTCCTATTACTTATGAGTTCTCTAATTCATCTTCACCTTTAATTTATGATATTAATCAAGATTCTGATTTAGAAATTATTGGTGGAAGTACTAACTCAGTTTATGCGATTGATTATAAATTGAATGGAAATAATAATGAATATTGGTATTTGTATAAAGGAAATAATTTAAGAACTGGGTATTATGAGTTTAACTGCTATGCAGGTGATTTAGACCAGAATAATATTATTAATATTTTAGATGTTATATCTATTGTTAATGTAATTTTAGATGAATCAAATTTAGATAATTATGAGTTATGTCAAATTGATTTAAATGGTGATGGAAATGTAAATGTACTAGATGTAATTTATATGACAAACATTATTTTAGATTTTTAATTATGAAATACATTCTTTTTGGTTTCCTTTTTTTGATTAGTTGTACAGATAAACATTTTATTATTTATTCAATACATGGTGAAAAATTGAATAGTAATGATGTGTATGCTACTGCTGAGGAAAGTTTTAATAACTTTAATCTTTATTTTTCAAAAAATAATATTGAAAAAGAATTTGAAGAAGTTAATATTATTGCTACTGATTATTTCCATTATGGTCAATTCTTTTTTGATAAAAATTTTATGGCAATGTTAGAAAATAGAACTTATAATATAGGAGCTGATGCATTAATTTTTGAAAAAGGAAAAACAGATTTTCCAGATTATAGTGATAGTTATTTATATTTTACAGCTATAAAATATAAAAATTAATTTTAAAGGAATTTTAATATTATTAAATTAGAATTAAATAAAGGTGAAAGATATAGTATTTGCACATGTGGATTAACAAAAAAAATGCCTTTTTGTGATAATCAACATAGAGTTTTTAATAAAAAAAATAACTGTTCTTATAAGTCATTAAAGATTACAAAAATTGATAATGATTCTTTATTAATAAATTGTAGTAATTGGAATAATGAAAAGAAAACAAAATAATATTAAAGTTTTAATTAAAGGAGAATTTATTCCAGAGTTATCTAATACCAAGGATTCTTTGTTTTATTTTTCATATAAAGTAAATATTCATAATTGTGGTCAAAGTAAAGTTCAATTATTAAGTAGACATTGGGATATAAAAGATGCGCTAGGAAGAGATAAAGTTGTTGATGGAGAGGGTGTAGTTGGAGAAAAACCATTTATAAAACCAGGATCAAATTTTGAATATGAGAGTTATTGTCCACTTAATACTTCATTTGGCTATATGAAGGGTTTTTATATGATGAAAGATGAAAAAGGTAATTGTTTTAAAATATCTATTCCAAATTTAGGTTTAGTTTCACCAGATCAAATTAATTAATAAGTATTATGGCAAAAAAAACATATTATTCAATGAATGATGTTCCTGTTGGAACTGAAATGATAGTAAAAAAAAATGATAAAAAAGTAGTTTTGGTCCAAATCTATAATTTCCCAACTACTTTTAAAACTAAAGATGAAAATGGGGTTGAAGAAAAATATTTTACTTATGAAGTTGATATAGTAAATTGGCCCCCTGAATAAAGGAATGGTGGCTGTAGTTCAGCTGGTTAGAGCACCTGATTGTGGTTCAGGATGTCGTGGGTTCGAGTCCCATCAGCCACCCAATAATAACTGCCTCTGTAGCTCAACTGGATAGAGCACTGGATTTCGGATCCAGGTGTTGGGGGTTCAAGTCCTCCCGGGGGCACTAGAATAAAGGGAATATATGTCTAAAAAAATATCAAAATCGCATTTAAAATCTTTTGAAAAAGAATTTGATTCATGTAATCATTGTAAAACAACTATGAATGCATTAACTCGATCTAAGTTAGAAGATGTAACAATGGATTGGGAAACTTATAGAAATCTTGATCATAATTATTCTGATGTTGTAAAAAATGAAATGATTAAAGTTACGAACCAAAAAGCTAGTGGAAGATGCTGGGGTTTTGCTGCATTGAATCTTATGAGAATAGATTTTTCAAAAAAATATAATTTATCTGATTTTGAATTTTCCCAAAGTTATTTTATGTTTTTTGATAAATTAGAAAAATCAAATTATTTTTTAGAAAACATATTATCTACTCTAGATGAAAATTTTGATAGTAGAATTATTATGTATCTATTAGATAGTCCTATTCAAGATGGTGGGCAATGGGATATGTTTGTAAATTTAATGGAAAAATATGGTATTGTTCCTCAAAGTGCAATGCCAGAGTCATTACATACAAGTTCATCTAGATCAATGAATGTTTTAATAACAAGAACACTAAGAAAATTTGCTAGTATATTAAGAGATGATTATAATAGTGGTGTGTCATTAAAAGAATTAAGAAATTTGAAAGTTGAAATGATGTCAACCATTTATAAATTACTTTGTGAATTTATTGGTAAACCTCCAGAGAAATTTGATTGGCAGGTAAGAGATAAAAAGAAAAAATTTATTAGCCATAAAAATATCACACCAGTTGACTTTTATAATAAGATGGTGCCGTTTGATTTAAGTGATAAAGTTTGTTTAATTCATTGCCCAATGTCTAATAAGAAATTTAATAAATTATATACTGTTAAGTATTTAGGAAATGTTGTTGAAGGGCAGATTATAAAATATTTAAATGTCTCAATTGATGAAATGAAAAAAGCAGCAATTAAATCTATTAAAAATAATGAAGCTGTATGGTTTGGTTGTGATGTAGGAAAAATGTTTCATAGGGATTTAGGTGTTATGGATAATAAATTGTATGATTATGAGTTATTTTTTGGTGTAGATTCAAATATGGATAAAGCAACACGTTTAGAATACGGAGATAGCCAAATGACCCATGCGATGTTATTTACTGGTGTTGATTTGAAAAAAAATAAATCAACTAAATGGAGAGTAGAAAATAGTTGGGGAAATAAAAGTGGAGATAAAGGTTATTTTTTGATGTCTGATGATTGGTTCAATGAATATAACTATGAAGTTGTTGTTGATAAAAAATATTTAACAAAAGATGTTTTGAAACTTTTTAATCAAAAGCCTATTCCTTTAAATCCTTGGGATCCTATGGGGGCATTGGCGAAATAATTTTTTATTTAATTACTTTATTCATTAAGTTATCATAATTTTTAGCAACTATGGACCAATCATATTTTTTTGAGTATTTTTTCAGTGATTTTTTATATCTATTCTTTATACATTCTTTTAATTTTATAAATAGCTCATTAGAATTTAAATAAAAGTTTTCTGGATTTTTTTTATTATCGAATAATTCAGGATATGTTAATCTATTTGGTAATAGCGGATATACATCGCAATATATAGCTTCTATAATACTAACACCGAAAAATTCTTGATTTGTTGTTACTGGAATAATATCAGCTTTGTTTAGGAGAGTAGCATATTCAGAAAATGATTTGCAATAACCAATATGAATAATTTCATCTTTAAAATACTTTCTTGCGTTTGTAAATACTTCCATTTCTGTTTGGAACTCTTCTCCTAGTATAATTAATTTGAATTTAATTTTATCTTTTTTTATTTTTTTTAAACAATCAAAAAATTCATTAGGGTTTTTATCATATTCCCATCTATGATTCCAGAGTATTATTGGGATTTTATTTTGCGTATTATTTTTATATTGATCAAATTTTCTTAAATCTAACCCGAGATATGAAACAATTGATTTATCTTCAATTTTATCAATGTTGTATAAATCATTATGATCAGGAAACTTTTTTAAAAATTTTTCAAGTTCTTTAATAAAACTATTTTTATGAAAACTAGAATTAAACATAATCAAATCACTTCTTAATGCCGTTGTATAATTTATAAATCCATAATGATGGTCTCTATTTTTTTCTTTATCTCTATCTTGGGTTGACCATGGATATGTTATTTGATTTTCATGAAAAAAGGACACAATAGGAACTCTTGCAACATCTGAAAATGATGTAAAAACTGGTAAATTTAACATATCTGTAGCTAATATTAAATTAGGTTTCCCATTTTCTCTTATATAATTATTGAATATTTTGGAAAGTGTGATTGCACCCCCATGCATTCTCCATTTCCAGTAAATGCCTTTTAAACAAATAATATCTATGTTATGTTTGCTATGATTTTTATAGCCTTCTGCCCATTGCTTATGCGATCCAGTAAAAAATGGTTCGATTAATACAATATTCATTTAAATTTTTATTTGATTAATTTCTTAATATCTTCTTCTGTTGGGAATTGATATGTTTTTAATTTAGAATAAACAATTTTTCCATCAATTTCAATTTCGAATGCTCCCGATCTTGGATATTCTTTATTGCTAGATATATTAAAATTAGAAGAATTTTTTTTTATTATCTTTGACACACGGTCAAATTCGGGTTTATAATTTCACTTTATGCAATACTCTATATGTATATTCATATTATTTAATGATCTTTAAAGTTTCAAGGACAATATATATTGATGGTATAAATAGAATTAAACCAATAAGTTTCATAAATAAGTCTGTATCATGATTTCCTGTTTTTAACAAAATTAATTTAATTCCAGCTAAGCTAAAAAAAGCAGACAACATAAATAAGAAGAATTTTACCATCAGTCTAATATATTATTGATTTTTTATTAAACAAAATAATATTCATTTAGGAACAAAATATAATCTTGCAAGTATATATTTACAGTTAACCTCAATCAAAAAAAGGAGAATAAATCATGAAAGATAAATTAATTGCTTTTTCAACTCTTGGATTAGTGTTTGGATTATTTTTTTATTATAAAGTTGTTAGTCCTGTAGATACTATCGCTGATAATAAGAATCTAAAAGAAGACATCGTTGTAATTGATGAGCCAACTTTAGAATTAATAAATGAAGATATTACTATATCAATTGAAGATGTTGAAATAAGTGTAGATTCTAAATGTAATCTATCTGAAGATGAAACTAATGTATTAGATTTTTCTAGTGCATTTAAGTATTATAGAGCTTGTAGTGTTTCTGGTGAGAATTTTACTTGGAAAGGTAATTTGTATAGCACTCTATTAAAAATAGAAGTTGAAGATAATAACGTTGTTGATAATACTTTTATTAATAGTAAATCAATTGATAAAGAACATTTAAAACTTCAAAATCAATTGATAGGTATGGATATAAAATAATATATCTTAAGCTTTTTAAGCTTTGGGCCCAAGCTTAAAAAATTTATTAAAACTACGTTGTAATTTTGAAACCATTGATTTAAATTTAGTTAGTAGTTAAATCTTACATATATGTAAATAATGTCAAATGATATAAATATAAATGATTTCATAAAAAATTCACCAATTAAAAACATTAGGAGGTTTTTGGTTCCTTTTATTATTGTTTTTTTATTGCTGGGTTCAATTTACACTGTTGATGCTAATGAAAATGCAGTTGTATTAAGGTTAGGTAAATACAATAGCACACAAGGACCTGGCTTGCATTTGAAAATTCCTTTTTTAGATGTAATTGAAAAAGTTAAAGTTGATTATCAATATAAACAAGAATTTGGATTTAGAACTTTACGTCCGGGAGTCAAAACTCAATACTCTACAAGAGGTTATGAAGGTGAATCATGGATGCTTACAGGAGATTTAAAAATTGCTGAAGTTAAGTGGGTTGTCCAATATAAAATTAAAGATGCAAAAGATTATTTATTTAATGTTAAAAATGTAGAAAATACAATTTTTGATGTTTCTGAAGCAGCTGTTAGATTAATGATAGGTGATCGTTCGTTTATTGAGGTATTGCAAGCTGAGAGAGAAGCTGTTGCAATTGAAGCTAGAAAATATATGCAAGATTTACTAGATAGTTATAAGTGCGGTGTTTCAATACAGCTTGTTCAATTACAGGGTGTTGTTCCACCTGAACCCGTAGCTGATTCTTTCAATGAAGTAAATAGAGCAAAGCAAGAGCAAGAAACATTGATTAATGAAGCAAAGCAAGCTTATAACCAAAAAATATTTTTAGTTGAAGGACAAGCTGAGAAAATAATAACTGAAGCAAATGGTTATGCAATAGAAAGAACTAATCAAGCTGAAGGAGATGTTGCTTTATTTGAATCAATTTTATTGGAATATAATAAAGCTCCACAAATCACAAAGGATAGACTTTATTTAGAAACAATGGAGTATGTATTATCAAATAATAAAAATAAAATTATAGTAGATAAAGATATTGAAAACCTTGTCCCTTTTCTTAATCAAAAATTAAATGGAATAAAATAATTGAATAAAAATTATTTAAATATAATAGGTGTTGCTGTTATTGTAGTTTTAATGAATTCATTTTTCGTAGTTACTGAGAAAGAGCAAGCTATCAAGATTGAATTTGGAAAGCCTGTAGGTGGACCAATTATAGAATCAGGTTTATATTTTAAAATTCCATTAATTCAAACTGTAATTAAATTTGATAAGAGAATATTAGAATGGGATGGAATTGCTAATGAAATTCCAACTAAAGATAATAAGTATATATTAATTGATACTTTTGCTAGGTGGAAGATTTCTAATGCTTTAGAATTTTATAAATCAGCAAAAAATGAAATGTTAGCACAGTCGAGATTAGATGATATAATTGATGGTGCAGTAAGAGATGAAATTTCAAATAGAAGTATGGGAGAAATAGTTCGATCAACTGATAGAAAAATGGAAATATATATTTCTGATGTAAAGGGTTCTTCAGATGAAGCTTCTGATGAAGATTATATAACATCAGGAGCAAGAAAAAACATTATTAAATCTATATTAAATAAAGTTAGTTCTAAGCTTGAAGAATTGAATATGGGTATAGAAATTGTAGATGTTCAAATTAAAAGAGTCTCATATAATAAGCAAGTTCAAACAAAATTGTTCAATAGAATGGTGTCAGAGCAAAATATGATTGCTGAAAAATATAGAGCTCAAGGGGAAGGTAAAAAGCAAGAAATCCTAGGAAAACAAATTCAAAAGGAAAAAGAGATAACATCAGGTGCTTATTTAAAATCACAAAGAATAAAAGGTACAGCTGATGCTAAGGCTACTGAAATCTATGCAAAAACTTATGGAAAGTCACCTGAACTTTATAATTATTATAAAACACTTGAAACTTATAAGAAAACCTTAGATCCCTCAACTTATTTTATATTATCTACTGATAATAAATACTTAAATTTCTTAGAAAAATAAGTTTTTTTTAAAAAAAATTAGAAAAAGTTAACTAAATCACATTAATTTCTATTAATTTATCGTTATATTCTACGAGATAAAACAGGTTAAATGTGATAGCACGTATTCATATATCATTTGTCTTAGCTATTTTAGCAATTGTAACTAGTATAAATCCTATATATGCTAGTGAAACTTCATTTAATACATTCTTAACAAGAGATATTCCCTCAGAATGGGACCAGGATGGAGATGGTTTATTTGATAATATTTCTGATTTTCAAAATAGTGGTTCTATAACTTCAAGAATTTATTTAAATGCTGATGATATAACATCAGGTGGTGATGCTTTGGCTGCATTTGTTGATGGAGAACAAAGAGGTTTTGCTATTTCATCGGAAGTTCCTCCTTTCTTAGGAGGTGGACATAGTTTTTTAATTTTAGTTTATAGTAATGTTGGTTCTGGAGAAACAATAACTTTCCAATTTTATGATGACAGTGAAAATACCGTATATAATATTTTAGAATCTTATAATTTTATATCTGATATGATAGTTGGTAGTGTTACATCTGCTGAGGTATTTACTCTAGGTGATCCTCTATCTGGTAGTGATGATTGTGAAAGTGGTATCTATGATTGTTCGGGAATTTGCGATGGAACATTAATAGAAGATGAATGTGGTGTCTGTGGTGGTGATGGTATAGCTGATGGTGAATGTGATTGTTTTGGTAATATCG
>CAYVBB010000019.1:0-13995 GCA_964448515.1 uncultured bacterium
CTATAAATCAGCTCAATTTTGAAATAAATGAATAATCATATTTTTATTATTGGAATGATGGGATCAGGAAAATCAACAATAGCCCCACTGTTATCAGATAAATTGAAAATTCCTTATATCGATATAGACCAAGATTTAGAAGAAATTTTAAATTGTAATATAGCAGATATTTTTAAAGAGTATTCAGAAGAACGATTTCGAATTTTAGAATCCAAATATTTTTTAGAACATATTAAAAACCCATCTACTATTTATTCTACAGGTGGAGGAATTATATTAGACAAGCACAATAGACAAGCATTAAAAAAAAAAGGCATTACTATTTTTTTAAAAGCGTCTATACAAACATTATATTATAGGATTAATAACGATATTAATAATCGTCCCCTATTTAAGAACAAAAAGATGTTAGAAAAATTATTAAATCAAAGGAAACAATATTATATAGATTGTGCAGATTTGGTTATTGATGTGGATAATCAAAAACCAAAAACAATTGTTAGTAGTATAATCAACCAAATAAATCATGACAATTCATAAAGTTAACACCCAGAGCAGCCTAATAGATTATATTGAAATCTATAAGAAAAAATATGATAAAATTTTTTTATTAACACAAAAATCAATTATTAAGCATTATCCATTAATACAGAAGCTAGATATTAATATTTTAATATGTCGTGAAAAAGAGGCGTGTAAATCAATACAGGAATATGAAGCTATTATTAAAAATTTATCGAAAAAGAATTGTAATAAACAATCTTTAATCATAGGTATGGGGGGAGGTGCGATTACTGATTTATCCGGCTTTGTAGCTTCTTCATATATGAGAGGCCTTCAGCATGTATTAGTCCCTACAACTTTACTAGGAATGGTTGATGCAAGCATTGGCGGTAAAACTGCACTAAATGTTAATAATATTCGCAATTTAATTGGTTGTTTTTACAATCCCACAGAAATTGTACTTTGTTTTGATTTTTTACAAACACTTAATCAACAAGAAATCTGTAATGGATATGCAGAAATTATTAAGTACTCATTAATTCTTGATTATAAATTGTTTGAGCTATTAGAGAACAATATTTCACTATTTATAAAATCTATAAACATTCAAACATTGAAACCAATTATTGAAATATGCATAAAACACAAATTAAATGTAGTTAAGCAAGATCAGCTTGATAATAACCAAAGGATGATTTTAAATTTTGGGCATACAGTAGGACATGCACTAGAGAGCTACTATAATTATGCGCTATCCCATGGCCAAGCCATAATCTATGGTATGAACATCTCATCATATTTATCATGTAAAGAAGGCTTATTAAATAATAATCAATATTATCGAATTAAAAATCTAATAAGTCAATTTAATTTATCTAAATTAAAAAATATTGATATAAAAAAAATTGGAGATTTTATGAATAATGATAAAAAAAACATTCATAATAAATTAAATTATATTATGCTAACTAACATTGGAGAAGCAAAGATTGTGAAGAATTATTCAAAAGAAAAAATCCTAGATGCTTTAAAAATATTATGAATGTTCTAGTAATTAATGGTCCCAATTTAAACTTACTCGGAATGAGAGAAACGCATATATATGGGACAGAATCTTTAGATGAAATTATGGCATGGCTTGAAAGTTCTGTTGATGGATTAAATCATAATTTTAAATTTTATCAATCAAACTCTGAGGGTGATCTGATTAATATTATGCAAGATGAAAGACAATGGGCCAGTGGAATTTTACTTAATGCTGGCGCGCTTTCACATTATTCTTATGCTATTGCTGATACTATTAAAGCAATGCAAATCCCAACGATTGAAATACATATGTCAGATATAAATAAAAGAGAAAGTTTTAGAAAAAAATCTGTACTTAAAAATGTCTGTAAAAAGTCAATTATTGGACATGGCAAACATAGCTATTTAAAAGGATTGCAATGTTTAAATCAAATAATTTAATTAATAATAGATAATTTGTTTTTCAATATTTCAATTTTAACTGGCGTATGACCTTGTGGATCACCATCTATATTTAAAACCTCATTATTTTCAGGGATTAGATTAATTGTTTGCGCATTAATATAATTAACAAAGGGAGAATGAATATGTTCCCCCGTGAAAATTTGTATAAATAATTTTATTAATTGAAAAAAAGAGATTTTAGATTTTACGCTTACTATATCTAGCTGCCCGTCATTAAATTTTGCTTTTGGTGCTGCTTTCATACCTTTGCCAGTATGAATAGTATTGCAAATTAAAATAAAAAGATATTGCTCATTATATACTTTATTATTATCAATAATAAACTTAATTTTTTTCCCTTTAGCAGTTAAAATATAAAATAAACTAGCCACATTATAACGAATGCTTTTTAAAAATCTCATTTTTTCTGCTAATATTAAAATATCGGTTACAAGACCCCATCCTACAATATTAAATGAATAAATAGTTTTATTATTATAAGTTAATTTCAATATATCTAATGTATCTGAATTGTTTTGAATAATTTTGTCTATTGCTTGGTTTTCGTTCACCGCATTTAAATCATGCATAAATGAATTGCCTGTACCGCCAGGCAAAAACCCTATTCGCGGGATAGATTGTTCTTTATTTATTAATACCCCATTAATGACTTCATTAAAAGTACCATCTCCACCACAAATAATAAGGTCTTTATATTCCGCCAACGAGTTGCTTTGACAAAATTGTTTAGCATGATTTTTATATTCTGTCTTAAATAAAAAATAATTTACATTATTTAATTTATAATAATTCAATAATTTAGATACCATTGATTTCTTTGATTGGGTACCACTGACTGGATTATATATAATTAAAACTTTTTTATTCATCTAACAAAAGCTCCATAATACCATTTTTTGTATTTAATTCAATTCGAGTTAGCATTTGTTTGTTGTTGATATTTTCTACAATGAGTAACATTTGGTTTTTATTTTCTTTTTGAGTTTTCACCGAAACAATAAAGTATGAACCAAGGGACCCCTTATTATCTTCTTCTTCAACCGTAACAATCACAGGTTTAATTTTTTCACGATCATAAATATTGATCAAATATTGATCATTTGATTTTAATTGTTGATTTTTCAGAAAATAAATTAGACTAAGAATTGAATATACTTTTTGACCCTGGAATTTGATTTCTTCTTGATTATATAAAATGATTCTATCATGATAATTGATAGTTGAATATGATTTTTCAATTTTGCTACCCTCTTTCATGTCTCTCTTTAAATCATATATAAAATATTCCTTAGAATCAACTATCATTGATACCTTGGTTCTTAATTTATAAAAAATATCAACAAATTTATTCGATTTTACTGATAATGAAACTTGTTTAAAATCAGTTGAGTCATTGTTGAATATTGATTCTTGAAACACGGCACGACCAGCAATAATATTATTGTATTTTAGCTTATAATCGAGCGTTTCATTGCATATAACCAGGTTGATTAATATGAATAAAAAACATTTCATAATTTTAATTTATTAATAATTTTATTGCTAGATTCTGAATGAGATTTAATAAACGGCGGAATTTGTTTTATAATATTTTTGTATTTTTTTTCATCATATAATGATTGCATAAATTTTATTAAATCAGATAAATTATTAATATTGATTGATAATTTATTTTGGCTCATATAGCTTGCTTCATCTAACATTTCATAATTTGGGCCAAACCCAACTAAACAATTATATATAGCTGGCTCAATAACAGAATGAACCCCCCTAGTAAAACCACCTCCAACATATGCTAAGTTACTGAATTTATATAAATCTGCTAAAATACCCACAATATCAACTAACACCACACTACATTTTGCATTGATATTAGAATATAAACTAACATTAAAATTCATTTTTTGTAATTTTATTATCATACTTTCAATATGTATTTTATCAATTTCATGAGGGACTAAAAATATTGATGTTGATTTTTCTATCAAATCTTTTTCTCCATCAGGGAACGATTTTAAAAGAGCTGATAAAATCATTTTTTCATCCACCTGATCATAGCTCCCAAATATAATATTTTTTGTTTGCTGATATTTAGCGGGCAATAAGGGTTTTATATTCTTTTTTTTTCTTTCAAGAACTTGATCAAACCTAGAATCTCCAGTAATTATAATATTAGAATTAAGCATTATGATATTTTGTTGAATTTTAGAAGAAGGTACAAATATATAGTTAATATAAGGGAAAATGAATTTTGATAATGACATTATAATAGGCTTTAGCCAAATTGAGTTTTTATGAATATTTGCATTAACATAATAGATAGGAATTTTTAATAGTTTACACATAAGAATATGATTGGGCCATATATCATGCCTTGTAATAATATATTTATAGGGTTTTAATTTTTTAAAAAAATAATATGATTTCCAGATAAAATCATATGGATGATAGCAACTATAGTCAAACAATTCATTATGTTTTTGTTGCTTATATATTGTTGGTGAAGTAAATGTTTGTACAACATAATATTGATTACGTTTTATTTTTTTTAAAATTGGTTTAAGTTGTTCAAATTCACCTGCAGAAGCTGCATGAAAAATTAATAATTTTTTTTCGCGATCTATATTTTGTAATAAATCTTTAAATATATGCTTTTCATGTTTTAAATGATGTAATAATTTTTTGTTAAAAAATTTATAAAAATGTGTGAGTACAAAGAATAATGGTGAAATTATTAGATATAAAAAATAAATTACCACTATATCATGTTTTGGGCTTTTAAAATTATATCAGCCAATTCACGAAAGGCTCCTTCACCACCTTTTGTCTTAGTAATTAGATTTGGAGTAAATGAATTTAAAATTGGTGATTGACATGGCATTGCAGATAACCCAACTTTTTTTAGAACAGATAAATCATTTAAATCATCACCAATATATGCAATATTTTCCATCTGTAGATTATATTTTTCTAATAAATATTTTATTCTCGACAACTTGTCTTTTTCATTATAATATACCTCTTCAATTTTTAATTTTTTTGCTCGTGATTTTAAAATTTCGATATTTTCCCATTCACTTGTAATCATAACAACAATAAAATTATTTTTCAATAGCATGGATGTTGCCATTCCATCATAGGTTGAAAATGATTTCATGAGCACCCCCTCAGCACTATAATACATTTTTGCATCAGTCCAAACTCCATCAATGTCTGTTGCAATCAGTTTAATTTTTTTTGCTTTATCTTGAATATTTTCTTTCATTCTAATAAACCTTCGATTAAATTTAAATCATCTAGTGTGTCAATTTGAAAACTTCTTAAATATGGCATAACTACAACCTTTTTTGTACCGCTGTATCTTAATTTTGAATTTAATAAATCATTCTTTCTAGTAATATAAAATGCTCCGTTTTCTATATATTCTTCATCTGCCTCTTGCCTCATTGGTCTCTTTGTTACATCCCAGTTAAGAGGCTCTATATCTAATGACCATTTGGGTAGCCAATGTTGTTTGTAAACACTAAAAACTGAACTGCAGTTAACATCATTCAGCAATAATTTAATTCCTTTATTAATATCATTAGCTTGTAATAATGGTGATGTAGGTTGAATAAATACTAATATATCAAAATCAATATTTTTTGAAAAATGCAATAATGCCTCTTCACTTTTCGAGTAATCTCCAGAAATTTCATTGGGCCTATCTATAACATTAGCATTGAGTGTTTCTGATATAGTTTTTATTTTTTCACAATCTGTTGACACCCACGTTGAATCAACATTTGAATTTTGTGATGCTTGGATTGTATATGATATTAAGGGCTTTCCTTTTAAATCTATAATATTTTTACCAGGAATTCCCTTGCTACCCCCTCTAGCTAAAATCACTGAAACTATTTTCATTTTCGAAGTTTTTTTCTTATTTCGATTTCATTGGCAGTTACTTTTTTTTCTCCATTACCTAATGCTAAATTTAATTCTTTAATGCCCCTTACTAATTTAATTAATCCTTGAGGTTCAACGGAGCACATTTGATCTGTACCCCACATTGTGCGGTCTAGTGTAATATGTCTTTCTATAATTGAAGCCCCCATACAGATAGAAGCAATTGTTGTGGTGAGCCCAAATTCATGTCCGCTGTAACCAACCCGGCATTGATATCTTTTTTGTAATGTATTAATACATTTTAAATTTAAATCTTCTATTGGTGCAGGATATGATGAATTACAATGTAATATTGAGTATTGACAATTACTATTTACATCTTTAATTGTCTGTACAGCATTATCAACCTCTTCTAATGTACTCATGCCAGTTGATATAATTAATTCTTTATTGCTTTTAGCAGATTCTTTAATTAACTCTAAATCAGTAAGAAGTGCCGAAGGTATTTTAATAAAAGGGATATTATATTCATTTAAAAAATTTAAACTATCAATATCCCATGGTGAGGCAGACCAGTTAATACCTTTGGATTTACAATATAAATCAATTTCATCATAGTCTGATTTGTCAAATTCAACTTTATATTTATAATCTAAATAAGACATACGACCCCAAGGGGTATCTCTCATGATTTTTTTTTGATGTTCAGGTACGCAGACATCTGGATTTCTTTTTTGAAATTTGACTACATCGCAGCCCGCAACTTTAGCAATATCAATTAATTGTTTTGCTATTTCTAATGAACCGTTATGATTAATACCAATTTCTGCGATAATGTAAATTTTATTATTTAAACTCATATTTCCCTCATTTATTGTATGCAATATTGATGATTAAGTTCCTATATATTGTATAATGTTATAAAATAAAACTATATTTAGTTATAATTTAAGTGATATGAAGCTAGATAAAAAATAATATGAGTATATTAAACAATATAAATATAATCTATTCCGATATCAAAAATATATACAAGGAACAATATCATCAATGTTTTAAAATATTAAATGCATTTCTTATTATACTTGGTATTAGATTTATAATAATTGGTCTTAACAATCTATTTATAAATAATCAAACATCCCTACAATATATCATATTTTATTTAGCAACATCTCTGCTCATGATAGGGCTTGAAGTTGGCATGATTAAATTGCTTTTTAATTTTGTTGATCAAAAAATTAAATCTCAATATGAAATATTTAATTATTTTTATATATTAAAAAAATATTTTTTAGGTTTATTGATTTTTTATTTAATTATGGGAATTTCATTATTACCAGGACTAATTTATATTATTATAAAAAGTGATTATGAGATTTTCAACATAATACAAAACAGTATAGATGATATATATTTTCAACAATTAATATCGTCTTATTTCAATCAATATGATTTATTTATTATTGTTTTATTAATATTTATACCTGCAATATATAGCTTAATACGGCTCTGTTTTTGGAATTACTGCCTGATAGATAACAACATATCAGGATTAAGTGCTGTTTTAAAAAGTTTTCAAATAACTAAAAATAAAGAATTAGAAATCATTTTTTATTTTTTTATTTTTTTAATATTTAATTTAATTGGAATTTTAACAATTCTAGGGATGCTTTTTACAATTCCTACAACATATTTGTTTTTTGCTAAATATTATAGATTGTTAAATCAGGATTCTAAATGATTATTAAATACCGCATATGTTTCATCCAATAATTCATTAACTGTTTTACTCTCTGATTCAATAGGTTTTTCAATAATAATATCAATTGTTCCAGGCTTAATATACCATCTGTTTTTGGGTTTTATATTAAATAGACCTTTTGTTATTATAGGCAGGACATGTGCCCTGGTATTGATAGCTAAATGGAAACCACCCTTTTTGAAGTTATTTAGTTTTCCAGTTAATGTTCGTGTTCCTTCAGGCAAGACAACAATATGATATCCTGATTTCAAAACTTTTTCTGCTTGTGTTATCCCTTTAATTGAATTTTCTAAATTTGATCTATCAATACCGACAACCTTAAGTTTTTTTAAAAAATTACGATATATAGGAATATGAAAGTTTTTTGCAGCAGCAACTGCACTAAATTTTCCTTTAAAAACAAATGGAATTGCAAAGACATCTAAAAAACTTGAATGATTTGCCATAATTACAAAACTTTTTCCCTCAGGGAAATGTCCTTTAACATTAACCTTACAGCCAAACATAAAAAGCATTAATTTACAAAAAGGAACAACTATAAAATAAATAAATGGAGTATATATTATAGATATAAATAATAAAACTGGACCTATAATAAAAAATGTTAGCAGAGCTCTTAAGTAAATGAATATGCTTTGTAATCTAATCATTATTTATAATATCAAATAATTTTAAAGTTGCCTTTGGAAATGCATAATTTTTAATTTCATTTAAATTTATCCATTTAATACCATCAGATGCTAGTGGTTTTGGAGTTCCTGATACTATTTTACATTTAAAACCACACATATTAATTTTAAAGTGTGAATATTGATGTTTAATGATGCCAATTTTATTAATAATTTTAATTTTTATATTTAATTCTTCTGCAATTTCTCTTATTAAACATTCTTTGAAGTTTTCATTTTTAATCAGCCTACCACCAGGCAATTCCCAAAGGCCACCCAACAGGCCCTTCTTTTTCCTTTTGCTGATTAAAATATTATTGTTTTTTATAATCATAGCTACTGATACATCAAAAACTGGTATTTTTTTTGATTTAGCTTGAAAAGAAAATTTTTCAATCAAGTTATTATTAAAACCGATACAAAACTTTTTTATAGGACAATCGTTACATTTTGGTTTTTGGGGTATACATATTTCACGTCCAAGGTCCATTAATGATTGATTAATAATTGAGGGACTTTCATAGATCATTAAATCCAAAATATATTTTTTCGATTTTTTTATAATATTTTTTAAATCATCAATACCATATAATCGGGCAATAACACGTTTTAAATTACCATCAATCGCCGGATAGGGCTTATTATATGCTATGGACATAATAGCTGATGCTGTATAATCACCAATACCCTTTAATTCAATTAATTCATCATATTTTTTAGGAAAGATTCCATTGTATTTACTAGTAATAGACTTTGCAGTTAAAAAAATATTATGAGCTCTTTGATAGTATCCTAAACCTTCCCAGGATTTTAGTAAATCATCAATGTTTGCTTTAGCAACAGTTTGTATAGATGGAAATTTTTTCATCCATGATTGAAAATATGGAGTTGCGGTTGATACCTGGGTTTGTTGAAGCATAATTTCTGATATCCAAATACTATATGCAGAATTATTTTCTCGCCAAGGGAGGTTGTAGTTTTGTGTGTTGTACCATTTAGCAAGAGCGTTACTAACTTTATTCATTATATTCTAGCTCAAATTGCCAATTAATTTTGTTTAAGATATTAATTATAGTGTGAATTTCTTTTAAATCTAAATTAGAATAAATTTTTTTAAAATTAGTATTAATATTATTGTTTAATTTTTTATATAAAGCTTGTCCTTTTGGGGAAAGCCGTACAATATAAATCCTCACATCTTCTTTGGATTTATTTTTTAATACTAAATCATTTTTTAATAAATTTGTTAAATTTCTTGACAATGTGCTAATATCTAGAGCAAGTTTTTTTGATAAATTTGTTTGGCTAATACCATCAAATGGAATAGTTAATAAACATAGAGCCTGTGATTGAGTAAGATTAAAGGGAGATAAAGAGTCTCGGAAGCATCTTAAATAATTTTTTAAAAATTCATTTGATTGTTCTATTAAATTCATAGTTGTATAGTACAACTATTATTAATAAAAAAATACTTATTTTTTATTAAGCAATTTAAATGGTAGATATAAAATCAATATATATATAAAATAAATAAATTCTAATACAATTAAATATGTTGGCCACTGGCCAACAAGTAGAGGATTATTTACGTTTGGAGGAAAGCAAATAAACATATAATTTGCATTTAATAAGTAATTAATAATTCCAACAGGAATAATAGCCAAGTTCATAAATATAAATGCATTAAATACACCGCGCAAATTAAAGCGTTTATTATAAGCAAAAATTAACCATAAAACATTTAGTATTATAATTGAATGCTGCCAATTTAATGCAAATGAACCAATCATATTATTTATTCCAGTTAAATCAACAGTTATCATGGCTTGCAATGCACCACCAAACCCCAAAACATATGCACAATCAAAAATAAATTGTTCAAATTTGATGTTGTATTTTTTATTTGATACGACCATAATTATTCCAAAAACTGAAAAATAATAACCTATACTACAAAACTGTAAAGGAAGATCCGATGAAAGAGAAATGATATATAGCTCATCTAAATAAATTCTATTAATATAGTCTACAATTTCTTGAACAATTGAAAATCCAATTAATCCATATGAAATTTTAGTAATAATTACTTTATTTTTTAATTTATAACCAATAAAAGAAAAAAGAATCCACATTCCTATCATGATGGTTGTTAGAAGATTGTGAAAATAATATAATAATTCAGGTGATAATGATTTCATAAAATAAATTTACGACCTAAACATTCGAAATTATAAAATTAACATTTCTTTGGTAGACTGGTTCATAGGTATGCATTTGTCTTTCTTAATTAAGCAATCATCTTCAATTCGCACACCACCCCAGTTTTCTAAATATATTCCTGGTTCAATTGTAACAACATAGTTTTCTAATAATGAATTTTTGTTTACATGACTTAAACGAGGGTAAGTATGTACTTCTAATCCAATGCCATGACCAGTTGAATGAATAAATTTGTCTCCATAACCAGCTTTTTTGATTACATCTCTGCACGCTTTATCTACAGCTTGACCAGTTACTCCAGCTTTTGCTATTTTTATTCCTGATAATTGAGATTCCAGCACAATATCATAAATTTCTTTATGTTTAGATGAGGCCCCACCAATAACAATGGTTCTTGTCATATCTGCATGATAGCCATTATAAAGTGCCCCAAAATCCATTACAACAAAATCACCTTTTTCGAATTTTTTTTCTGTCGGTCTAGCATGAGGAAGAGCACCAAGAAAACCACTGCCAATAATTGGTTCATAACTATCTCCCTCAGCACCATTCATTTTAAATAAATAAGATATTTTTGCAGCTATTTCTTTTTCAATAGCTCCCTCTTTAAGTTCAGGAATAATTTGCAAAAAAACTTCATCAGTAATATCAATAGCGGTTTGTAAGGATTGAATTTCAAAATTATCTTTAACAGCTGCAATTTTTTCTATAATTCCACTAAATGGTTGCCAATTTATATGATTTAATGTTTTTTTGAATTGATTAAATAAACCAACAGACACATAGTCTGATTCAAATCCAATATTACTATCATGATTTAATATTTTTTTTGAATGAATTGCTTGATAATGAGCAGAACCAGTTATATGTATATCACAATTTTTTACTTGATTTTTACTTTGCTCAATATATCTTCCATCAGTAAAAAAATATTGTTTTTTATCTAATATTAATAAAGATCCTGCAGAACCAGTAAAACCAGTAAGATATCTAATATTTGTAAGATTTGTAATGTAAGCTCCATCCAAATTTATAGCAGAAATTTTTTGTTTGAATAAATCTACCCTTTTATTAAAAGACATAATTAGTAATTCCTTTTATTAATTTTTTTAATTAAATCTGGTTTATTTTTTTTGATAAACCGGGTGTTTTTTTTATGTAATTCCATAATATTTAATACCTCTAAAGCATGGGAATATCTTTTTTGTGTATATAATAAATTATACATGGTCTTAGTAGCCAATTTATCATCTATTTTAACAGAAGTTGATTTTTTTTGAATGGTAGCCAGAGACTCTTTTGATTTATCCTTTTTTTTAGGTGATAAATATTTTTTATTATATTGTTTAACCTTTTTATGCTTTGGTAATAGGTTATTTAATTTTGAAACATATTGTTTAATAGTAGTGGGGCTTCTATCTAACTTAATGGAAATATCAATTAATAAAAACAGTGCTTCTATATTAATAGAGTCCTTGGCAATCTCTTTTAATGTTTTCTCTGCTTCTTTTAATTTATTTTCTTTAATTAACACTTTACTTAAGATAAATTTGCCGTGCATATTGTTCAAGCTATGCTTTAAACCTGTTTCACATACTTTTAAAGCACGACCTAATTGATTATCTCTTAAATAATATTCTGCTAAGATAGGGAAGACTGGACTACCAAAATCATTTGCAAACATTGTTTCTAATTCTTTTAGCTGCACAATTAACCTTTATTTTTATTAAACCAAGAAATTATATAATCTAATGAATCTTTGACAGGCGTACCTGGACCAAAGAGCTGCCCAATACCTAGTTTTTTTAAATCATCCATATCCTTTTGAGGAATAATACCACCACCCGTTAGTAAAATATCATTGATTTCTTCTTTGTTTAATAATTCTAATATTTTTGGAAATATTGTCATATGCGCACCACTCAATACGGATATCGCAATAACATCAACATCCTCTTGTATTGCAGCACTTACAATCATAGAAGGTGTTTGTCGTAATCCTAAATAAATAACTTCCATCCCCGCATCACGATAAGCACGAGCTAAAATTTTAATGCCCCTATCATGTCCATCTAGGCCTGGCTTTGCCATTAATATTCGAATGGGTCTATTCATTAGAATCAATCCATAGAGTTACCGGGCCATTATTAGTTAAATTAATTGTCATATTTGCTCCAAATTTACCTGTTTCTAAATTAATATTATATTTTTTTAATTCATCAATAAATAATTGATATAATATTTTCGCTTTTTTTGGTTTTTCAGCATTAATAAAACTAGGACGATTACCTTTTTTACAATTGCCATACAGTGTGAATTGACTAACAAGCATAATAGAGTATTGTTTATCAAGGACAGAAAGGTTCATCAATCCTTTATTATCATTAAAAATTCTTAAATTAACGAGCTTGTGTGTAAGATATTGGATATCTTTAAGAGTGTCTTTAGTTTGAATTCCTAAAAAAACTAATAAACCATTATTAATAGAGCTAAAATTATTATTATTAATAAAAACAGATGCTTTACTAACTCTCTGCAGAAGGATTCGCATTAATTTGATAACCAAACATTATAGGGTCCAAAAATTTTCTTTAACTCTAACAATGATTCATGCGATATAGAAAACTTTATTTTATTAATTAAAACTTTTTGGTTATTTCCCTTTAGAGATTTGAGGTGTAAGATTAAACTATAATTACCTAAATATTTCTTTGATAATTTTTCTATCTTATTAATTACAGCTTTATTATTATTATTATAATCAATTTTGATATTAATATTTTGAGTAAGTAAGTTTTTTAATTTTTTATTAATAACAAATAATTTACTTACTATAATTCTGGAAATTCTTTCATTCTCATTCTCATTTTGATTAAAATTTTTACCAATTATATAACATAGTTGATCTTTTTTGATTATCTCATCATATTTTAAAAATGTTTCATTAAAAGCATAAAGTTGTAATGTTTCTGTTAGGGTATCTAATGATATTAGTGCCCATTTGTTACCATTTTTATCAAAACGATATACAATATCTGAAATAATTCCAGCTGTTGATATATAAGGATCTTTTAAAAAGTTTTTATTCATCATTTCATCTAAATCATTAGAATACTTTAATAGAGGATTATCAGATAAATAAAATCCTAGCAATTCTTTTTCATGTTTTAAACACTCATCTTTGCTCCAAGGATCTTTTTGAACTAAATTAGGAGTAGATATAGCTAAATCAGTTGATGAAAACAAGGTAGACTGATGAATATTTTCTGTTTTATTATATTTATTGATAAAGTCTATAATGATATCCAGGGAATGAAACATTTCTGATCTATGCTCAGATAATTTATCACACGCACCAGATAGAATTAAGCTTTCTAAAACTTTTTTATTAATAGAAGGTTTAATTTTTGCAACATCAAAGATAGATTTAAATTGACCATTTTTTATTCTAAAATCAAC
>CAYVBB010000020.1:0-13873 GCA_964448515.1 uncultured bacterium
GAAATTCATTTACGTTTATTCAGTTAAAGACAATCCCTTTATTTGAAAATTTAGGTAAAATAGTAATCTTCTTATTATTTATATATTTTATGATGTTAAGTTGGGGAATTGATGTTACTGCATGGGTGGCATCAGCTGGTATTCTTAGTGTTGTAATAGGTTTTGCTGCTAAAGATACACTAGGTAATTTATTTGCAGGAATATTTATAATGGCAGATAGTCCTTATAAAGAAGGTGATTATATCAATTTAGATACAGGTGAAAGAGGTTTCGTTAGAAATATTGGAATAAGATCTACAAGAATATTAACTAGAGATGCTGTAGAAATAACTATCCCTAATTCTGTTATAGCTACTACAAAAATTATTAATGAAAGTGGTGGATATTCTGAACAAGAAAGAATTAGAATAACTTTAGATGTTGCTTATGGAACTAAAATTGAAGAAGCTAAAAATATAATGTATCAAATTGCACTAGAATCTGAGAATGTTTGCAAAGATCCAGATCCAGTTGTTAGATTTAGAACTTTTGGAGAGTCTGGTTTAACTTTACAATTACTGGCTTGGATAAATAAACCTGAGTTAAGAGGTCGTGTTATAGATGAATTATCAACTTTAATTTATGATTCATTTAATAGAGAAAAAATTGAAATCCCATTTCCTCAACGTACTGTACATATAAAAAAAACAGATAGTTAAAATATATGTATGAAAGATAATTTCAACATATCTATTGATAAAGATATTTCAATAGCGCAAACGATTCCATCATATTTTTATAAATCAGATGATATTTTTAATAAAACAATTGAGAATATATTCAATAATTCTTGGCAGTTTGTAATAAATAAAAATTCTTTAAACTATAAGTTGTATCCCTTCATTTTTATGGAGGGATTAATAGATGATTCATATGTATTGGTTCTTGATGATGATATAAAAGTATTAAGCAATGTATGTACACATAGAGCAGCATTATTATGTTCTCAAAAATCTAATGGGACTAGTATAAAATGTAATTACCATGGTAGGGTTTTTAATTTAAATGGTGAATTAATTAAGCATTATGGATTTGAAGAAGTTAAAAATTTCCCTTCTAAAAAAGATAATTTGATTAAAATAAATCATTTTAATTGGAATGATTTTATTTTTTGTTCAAAGTTTTCAAATATTGATATTACAAAAATATTTGATGATATAAATAGTAGATTGAGAGGTTATAAATTCCAAGAATTAGTTTATAATGAAAAAGAGTCTAATACATATGTTATTGATGTTCATTGGGCTTTGTATTGTGAAAATTATTTAGAAGGATTTCATGTACCATTTGTACATAAAGGACTAAATGATGATATAGATTATAGTAATTATAATACTATAATATTAGATAATGCTGTTTTACAAATAGCTAAAGATAAAAATAATAAAATTTATGCATATTATTATTGGATTTTTCCAAATATAATGTTGAATTTTTATGATTGGGGATTATCAATAAATATTATAACTCCATTATCAAAAAATAAAACAAGAATAAAGTTTTTATCATTTCCAAAAAAAGGCATGATTCAACCTAAAGATACCCCCTCAGGTATCAATGTTGTAGAAGATGAGGATCAAAAGATAGTTAAAAGCGTACAAAAAGGAATTCAATCATCAAATTATTCTACTGGAAGGTATTCGGTAAAACATGAAAAAGGAATACATTATTTCCATTTACTTATATCTGAGTATTTAAAATAATTATTACAAATTTTTACTAAAATTATACCTACTAAAATGATATTTTTAAATATGAATAAACAGTTGAAAAGATATATTTATTTTACATTAGAAATATTTATAATATTTGAATTTTGTTTTGGAACTATATCAATTAATGAAGCAGGTAAGATTGTTGATAATGTTTTAGCTCAAAATAATAAGATTAATTATAGCATAGATTCTTATAATTTAGATAATATAGATAGTTTTTATATTTTTCATTTAAATCCGACAGGATTTATTTTGGTATCTTCAAATACAAAAATAATTCCAATATTAGGGTATAGTTTTGATCATAATATCGATTTTAATAATCTTCCACCACAATTAAATAGTATTATTAATAGTTATAAAGAAAATATTCAAACAGTTATTAGAAATAATATTGAACCAAGTCAATATGTAAATAATTTATGGAATCAATATTTTAGTAATGAAAATTTAATTAGAGAAAATAGAGATGTAGCTCCTCTAATTACAGCTAATTGGAATCAAGGAGGTCAATGGAATAATCAATGTCCAGGAGAAGCTTTAGTAGGCTGCGTTGCTGTTGCAATGGGGCAGGTAATGTATTATTGGAAAAATCCGATACAACCTGAAGGATATGCACAGTATTATGATGCTGATTTTGGTCCGATTGGAGTTAATTTTGAAAATTATACATATAACTATGAAAACATGTATGATAATGATGCAACTACAGATTCTCAGTTGTTATTATATCATGCAGGAGTTGCTGTGAATATGGATTATAGTTATTCAGGTTCAGGAGCTTCAGTTTGTTGGGAGGGGCCATCAGCGCAGGATGCTTTATCAAATAATTTTAATTTTATTGATGAAGCAGGATGTGAATCAAAAATTAATTATAATGATGATGAGTGGTTTTTATTACTAAAAAATCAAATAGATAATGGTTGGCCTATTGTATATAGAGGATATGCTGAAAATGATGGTGGTGGTCATGCATGGAATATTGATGGATATCAAAATCAATATCTTCATTGTAATTGGGGATGGGGAGGATCTTCTAATGGATATTTTTATTTTAATAATCTAAATGGAGATGGTTTTTCTTTTATTGAAAGTCAAGCTGCTTTAATTAACATTTTTCCCAAAGGGATTGCAGTTCCAGTTGCTTTATTTGATTATTCAGTAGATGATTTTACTGTTACATTTTCTAATATTTCTAATCAAATAAATGAAAATAATATTGTTCATTATAATTGGAATTTTGGAGATGACTTTATATCTGATGAATCTAATCCAATTCATACTTATCAAAATTTTGGTTCATATGAGGTTAGTTTAATAGTAACAGATGAATTTGGACAGGATAGCCCCCCGCACTTAGAAGTTATAAATATAATTTTTGGCGATATCAACGCTGATAATTTTTTAAATGTTTTAGATATAATATCATTAGTTGATATGGTGTTAAATAATTCTGAAAACTTAGATTTTGATTTAAATCAAGATGGTGATTTAACAATTTTAGATATAATTATATTAATTAATTTGGTATTAGATTTTAATAATGAATATTAATATTGATACATTTAATAAATGGGCTCTTTTAGATAAAGATGAAGGGATGGAGAGAGGACATGCAAGCTCTGTTTCTAAGATGTTTGAAATTATTGATAATCACACATCAATAATAGATTGCTCATTTGATTTTTTAGATTTGGGTTGTGGGAATGGGTGGGTAGTAAGAAAGATTTTAGAAAATAAAAATTGTAATTATGCTCTTGGTATTGATGGTGCTCCAGAAATGATAAAGAAGGCAAAAATCAACGATAATAAAGGGGAATACATTAATACAAATATAGAAACTTGGCCTTTTAATAAAAGTTATGATATTATTTTTAGTATGGAAACTTTTTATTATTTTAATGATTTAGAATCTATTTTAAAGAAAGTATATACTTCTCTAAATAAGAAAGGTTTATTTATTATTGGAATCGATCACTATTTAGAAAATAAGCCATCATTAACCTGGGATAAGGAGTTTAATTTATCATTAAAGACTCTATCTATTAAGGATTGGATTTTAAAATTTAAAAATTATGGTTTTAAAAATGTCCAACATATGATTCATGATAAAAAAGAAGATTGGAATGGCACTTTGATTTTATATGCAAATAAATAATATAATTTTAACAGTATTAATTTTACTTTATTTCAAAAGCTTCGTATAAGTTATTTCCATCCCTAACTATTCTTAACATAATAACATTCCCCTTAGAATAATTTCCAATTTCTCTATAATAATCATTAGAATTTTTAATTTCAACCCTATTGATTTCATTTATTATATCATTTTTTCTAATGTTATTATTATAAGCCTCCCCTTCAGAATTAATATCAAGAATTTTAACTCCATTGTTATCATTGTCTTCAATTATTAACCCTAATAAATCATACTTAGTTTGTTTTTTATATGAATCACCAATAAAATTTTCATCAGGTCTTTGTCCAAGAACAACTGATATTGATTGTAATAATTCATTCCTGATAATAGAAAATACAGCTGTTTCACCAGGTCTTAGGCTAGATACATCATTCCTAAGTTGATTAGAGCTTTCTATTGGTTTAGAATTAAGAGAAATAATTACATCTTTTTCTCTTAATCCGCCATTATCAGCAGGGCCATCTTCAACAATCATACTAATAAATGCTCCTTTATTATTATCAAGACCTAATACTTTTGCTTTATTCTCATCTAAATCCTGTATCATTACTCCAAGATAACCCCTTAGAACTTGGCCACCATTAATTAGATCCTCTATAACTCTTTTTGCTTGATTAATAGGGATTGCAAATCCTACCCCTGCATTAGATTTAGAAAATCCATCAGTTGCAATTGCAGTATTTATTCCAATAAGATCCCCATTTAAATCAAATAATGCACCTCCAGAATTCCCCGGATTTATTGCAGCATCATGCTGTATAAAGTTTTCAAAATTAGCTCTTGATATAACATCACTTCTACCTTTTGCGCTTACTATACCACATGTGACAGTATGATTTAAATGCAGGCCAAATGGACTTCCTATAGCAATTACCCATTCTCCAATTTCTAAGTTATCTGAATTCCCCATATTTGCTTCTTCTAAATTAGTAGCATCAATTTTAAGTACAGCTAAATCTGATAGTGGATCCGCGCCAAGTATTTCAGCTTCAATTTCTCTTTTATCAAACAAAATTACTTTTATTTCATTAGCTCCATCAACAACATGATTATTTGTAAGTATATGACCCCTCTTTTTATCAATTATAACTCCTGATCCAATTCCTTGAGACTTTCTTTCTTTAGGTTCAAACGGATCAGAGTTTCCAAACGGATCAAAAAAGAAAGGATTTATATATTGTTCAGTTTTTTCTGATAATATAGAAACAACAGCCGGGCTTCCTTGTTGAGAAACTTTAATAAACAGTTCATTAAAGTCATTTTTATTTGGGTATGAAAATAAAAATCCAATAAATAATAGCGCAAATATTTTTTTCATGTATATCCTTTGTTTTATTTTGTTATAAATTATAATACTATATTTAAAACAGGTTCCAAATTTATTTAAAAAATATAATAATTAGGAGAAAAAAATGAGATCAGTTTTAGTAACAGGTGTTAGTACAGGAATAGGAAAAGCGATTGCAGAGGAGTTGTTAAATAATGATTTTTTTGTTATTGGAAGTGTTAGAAAAGATGAAGATGCAAAATATTTCAATGAAAATTATAAAGATAATTTTAAAAGTGTAATTTTTGATGTTACTAATAAAAAAGAGATAGAAGATGCTAAAAAAGAAATTAAAAAAATATTATCAGACAATGGAAGTTATTTATGCTCAATTGTAAATAATGCTGGAATAGCTTTGGGTGGTCCTGTTAGATATTTAGATGTTGATGTTTTTAGGAAACAATTTGAAGTTAATTTTTTTGGTTTAATTGAAGTCACTAAATGTTTCTTAGATATGTTAATTGATAACAATAAATATAAAATGAAAAATAAGATAATTAATATTGGTTCAATAAGTGGAAAAAGGTCATATCCTTTTGTAGGACCATACACATCTTCGAAGCATGCACTTGAGGGATTTTCAGATGCTTTAAGAAGAGAATTACTAATTCATGATTTAGATGTTGTTTTGATTCAACCTGGACCTATTAGAACTCCAATTTGGGATAAGGCTCCTGCAATTGAAGATAATCCATTTTTAAAAACTGAATACGAAGTTCCATTAAGAAAATTTTTTAAGGGATATATCCAATTAGGTGTTAATGGGCTTAATCCACAAATAATTGGAGAAAGGGTAGTTAAGGTTTTAATGACTAACAAGCCTAAAACAAGATATGTTATTACTCCACAAAAAATTAAAAATTATTTGATGTCAGGATTTCTGCCTGATAGATGGGTTGATAGATTAACTGGTAAAATGCTTGGTCTTATTAAGAAAAAATAAAAAAGGGCCCTGTTTTAGCAGGACCCTTTATATTTTAAGGAGGAGTTAAATAAACTCTTCTATATATTAATTATAAAGAATAATATTTATCAAATGATTTAATGTAATAGAGTGTAACTAGTTTTTTAGAATGTTTTTCTTAGTATGTAAAAACCATAAATAGCTTATTATTGAAGATAAAAAACATGATATTAATATTGCAATCCATGCATAGTTTAGAGGTTTATTGAGGAATATTATAAAATAATATGCTATTGAGCAGCTTATAATGATTACTCTAAAACAAGTTATTATAAACATAGGATAAGCTTTCCCTAATCCTTGCATACATCTACTTGATATCATTGTAATTGTTACAAATGGAATAGCAAATGAAAATATTTTGAAATAACCTACCCCAATACTTATAATTAATATGTCATTTGTAAATAATGATAGCATATAGTGAGATAGAAAATAAAAAATAAAACCAAAGATTATTGAAATTATGATTCCTATTTTAATGCTATAATAAAAGATGTAATTAATTAGGTTGAATTTTTTTGCACCATAAAACATACCAATTAGAGTAACCATGCTAGTTGCCAAAGATATTATAGGAATAAAAAAAAGATGTTCAATTCTATGAGCAGTTGAATACGCTGCAATTGCATTTGTTGAATATTCTGACATATTTAAGATGGAATTATAAAAAAATAAACCAATTGACATAATAACCATTGATAAGGATGCAGGTAATCCTAATTTTAGAATATTATTAAATATATCAATATCATAAGTGAAATTTTTTAGGTTTAAAGAAATATAACTGCGTTTTTTGAAAATCATTAAATAACAAAAAATAATAAATACAACTGCTTGACTTGTTACTGTTGCTATTGCTGCACCTTTTATTTGCATATAATAAATAAATGGAGGATCAAGTATAAGATTTATAACTGTTCCGAGACCTAATACTTTCATTGGGAGTAGAGTATCCCCTTCTCCAGATAAAATAGAACGAAAGAAAATGCTTAAAACCATAAATGGTGTTCCGATTAACATGGTATAGAAATAATCAGATGCATGAAAAAAAACTTCTTTATCATCTGATTGATACTGTATTAAAGAATCACCAAAAAAAATACCAACTAATATAAATAGTATTGATAATATTAATCCTAAAATTATAATATGTTCAGCAGCATTATCAGCTTGTTTTTTTTCTTCTTTGCCAATTTTTTGTGCAATAACTGTAGTTGCGCCTGATCCTAATCCAAATGTTATTCCCATAATTATAAACATTGGAGGAAAAATCAATCCTAATCCTGCCAAAGCATTGCCTCCAACCCATTTTCCAATAAAAGCAGTATCTATTAACATATAAATAGCTTGAACACTCATTCCTAGCATCATAGGTATAGATAATTTCCATAATGCAAGAGAAGGATTATTTATAAATTCATTAAGTTTGTTTTTTGAGTTAGTCAATTAGAGGCATTCTTTTGATTGTTTTAGTATGAAACATACCATCAATAAAACCCAAGTTTATTTTTATATCGCTAACTGTTAATAAAGTTGAATGGTTTTTTTGGATATTTTCTACAAAGAGCTCATTCATAATTGAATAATTATCAATAAGTGAATATTTAATCGTCTTCTTTTTTAAGAGTTTTTCATCTTTATCATAAGAATCTTCTTTGTATGAAAGATATTTTTCTTTATCAATCCATGAAATGTGTTTACTATATTCGCTACTTTCATCATTTGGGATACTTTCTAATATATAACACTTTTTTATATCATCATTTTTAAAACATGGAGCACTATCATTTAATATTTTATATCTATAATCATCGACATCTCGATTTGTCATATCTTCAAAACTTAAGTCTGAACCCATAAACGAATCAGATTTTTTTTGAGATGAAATTCGTCTAAATTTTTTAAATGCTGGTAGCCACATATTCATAAAATCATCACCATCATCTTTTTCAATTTTTAAAAATGAGATTCCATAATCATCTTTTGGTTCTAGGAACCAAATCATTTGTTTTTTACTATCATCTTTAGATTTACTTATAAGTAATAAGTTTTTTTTCTTTCCTTTTTTATTAGTTAAGAGCATTGAACTATTTGATTGTATATCTTCAGGTTGAGGTCTATCTTTCATTTTTTGAGCAAGTTCTATGCCCGTCATTGAAAAAATCAAGTTAAAACAAATTATTATATTTAAATATATCTTCATATTAACTTTATAATTTATGTTTAAAATATTCTATAGATGAAGCTAAAAGTGTTAATGTCCCAAAAGAACATGCTGTCATTGCAAAAACCATTAGGCCTCCAATTTGTGCTAATGGGATAATAGTAGAAAACATAAGTGAAGCAAAAGCCATATTAGATAGTGCATCAAGCATTATAGGATGACCTACATTATTGATAGCTGTTTTAGTTTTATTAGATTTTTTTGTCTTAATTAATCCCCTATATTCTGATACATAATGGATTGAGAAGTCAACTCCAACTCCAATTATGATAGAACTTAATATTGCGGTCATATGGGTGAGATCCATTCCAAAAAATCCCATCAAACCAAAATTTATAATAATAGCAGACAATAATGGAATAATTGATAATATCCCAAATTTCCATGATTTAAAAAACAAAGAACAGACAATATAAATAATAAATAATGATAGAATAATACTAATAAATGAGGATTTAATAACTAACCATATAAATTCAGATAAGATAGTCATTATTCCAGTTAGCTTATAATTTAGATCGCTATTTTTTAATTCTTTATCTATAAAGTTTTCTATGTTTTTTTTATATCCTATCATTTCTGTAGTTGAAAATGTTTTCATTAGACTTGTAATAACAGTGGAATTATTTTCATAATTTATTAGCTTGCTAAGATCAGAGTTATCATTCATTTGATATAAAAAAAATAAATTATTTACTTCTGCTCTACTTTCTGGGATAGAATAATATTTAGAATCACCATCCATAATTGTTTCATGAAGTTGCTTAACAATATCTGTAATTGCAATTGTACTTGTTACCACGCTCATAGAATCAAGATGATTTTCAATTGATTCAATTTTTTTAAGATTTTCAGGGTTTTTTAATGCGCCTTCTTCTTCTGCATATATGTTAATCATTAAATTTAAATTTCCTGTCATATTTTCATCAAGGAATTTTGCTGAATCTCTGATAATATTACCTTCTCTAAACATTTCAATATAGTTTACCTGTACTTTTACTAATGTTAATCCAAAAATAGATATCATAATAAACAATATAGATGGATAGAATATTTTTTTAGGATTTAGATTCACTAATAATCCAAATTTGTTTATTCCTTTTTCTAAGTAACTTTTTTTAATAATTGCATTTGAATTTGGATTCCATTTTATTAATGAAATGAGAGCTGGCAAAATTGTTAAAGATAAAAGCCATGCCCAAAATATACCAAAAGCTAAAACTATACCATATCCACTCATTCCAGTTATAGGAGAAAAAATTAATGTTAGGAAAGCTAAAGATGTTGTTAATGAAGTTAATGAAATAGGCATTATAAGATGATTCATGGTGTTATTAATAGCTTCATTGATATTTTTATATAGTCTCAATTCTTTAAAAAATCTTCCTACGATATGAACACCATCTGAATTTGCTATAGTTAATAAAATAATTGGCATTGAGGTATTATTTAAGCTAAAATAAAAACTTTCTGAATTTGTAAAATGATAAATCCAACCCATGAAACCTAGCATGCTGAATAATGAAAGTCCAATTGTTGATATTATTAATAGTACACCTGGAATACTTCTTAGATTAATTAGTAGAATTAAGCACATTAAAATCAAACCATAAAGGATTAATCCTTTAACTTCTTTTGCTACCAAGCCTGGAACAGCTCCTGTAACGTATGCATTACCTCCATAATTATACTCTAAATTTTGAATTTCATTTTTATAAGAATAATTTTTATAGTTTTTTGTAATTTCATCAATTTTATAAGTTATATCGGCATACTTGTCATTTCCTTTTGGTCGTACAACAATACTTAAATAATCATTATTTTTACTTACAATTTTTTCTTTTAATTCTGGGTTTTTATTTAGATAATCGTTTATTGATTTTAATTGATTTAAACTTATATATTTTTGTGGCATTAAGTCCTCAACAATAATAGAACTATCTTCCTTCCCAAAATATATTTTACTTGATGTTGATATTGAAATAACCTCTTCAATATCTTTATTTTTTTCTAATTTTTCAGATATTTCCCAAATGATTTTCAATAATTCAGGATTCATTGCATTTGCATTTTCATGCCCAATTGCAATATACATAAATTCATAATTTCCAAATTGATCTCTTATATCATTAAAGGCTATTATTGCAGGAATATTTTTTGGCAGTAGTTTAACCATGTCATCATCCTGTACTACATGTTTAATACCATTTATTAATAATACATTTAACAATAAAATTAAAGCGATAGTAATTTTTGGAAATTTTAAAGAGTTGTTAGTTAAATATGTTTTTAAATATTTCAAAATTAAGTTAATTAATATTAATTTTACTACATTATAATAAGCAATTTTATTCTATATATATATACTAAACAAAGGATATAAATATTACAGATTGTTACTTAAATTATGACTATTAAATAAAAGGGATTTGTTAATGTATAAAACATCAAATGAGTTTATAGAAAAATTAATATCTAAGACACCAGGTGAAATAGAGTTTCATCAAGCAGTAAAAGAAGTTATGCATTCTATTTGGGGTTATATTCAAGATAATCCAGAATATCTTCATGCGAATATTCTCGATAGAATTGTTGAACCAGAAAGAGTAATTATGTTTAGAGTCCCTTGGCTTGATGATAAAGGTTATGTCCAAGTAAATAGAGGTTATAGAATTGAATTTAATTCTGCGATTGGACCGTATAAGGGTGGTTTGAGATTTCATCCATCTGTTAATTTAGGAATATTAAAATTTTTAGGTTTTGAACAAATTTTTAAAAATAGTTTGACAACTATTTCTATGGGAGGTGGAAAAGGAGGATCAGATTTTGATCCTAAAGGGAAGTCGAACGAAGAAGTAATGAAATTTTGTCAATCATTTATGAGTGAATTGCAAAGACATATAGGACCATATACTGATGTTCCAGCTGGTGATATAGGTGTAGGAGCACGAGAAATAGGATATATGTTTGGTCAATATAAAAAAATTAGAAATGAGTTTACGGGCGTACTTACTGGTAAAGGGTTAAACTGGGGAGGAAGCTTAATTAGACCTGAAGCAACAGGTTATGGTACTGTTTATTTTGCTGAAGAAATGTTAAACAAAAAAGGTGATTCTTTTAAAAATAAAGTGGTTGCTATATCAGGCTCAGGAAATGTTGCGCAATATGCTGCAGAAAAAGTAAATCAATTAGGTGGAACTGTTATCTCTTTATCAGATTCTTCAGGTACTATTTATGATAAAAATGGTATTGATGATGAAAAATTAAAGTATATTTTTGATTTGAAAAATAATCGAAGAGGAAGAATAAAGGAATATACAACTAAATTTAAAGCTGAATATTTTGATGGAAAAAATCCTTGGAGTATAAAATGTGATATCGCTTTACCTTGTGCAACACAAAATGAGATTAATAAATCTGATGCAGAAAAATTAATTAATAATGGTTGTTTTTGTATTGTAGAAGGTGCAAATATGCCATCAGATAATGATGCAATCAATGTTTATTTAAAAAATAAAATATTATTTGGTCCAGGTAAAGCTGCAAATGCTGGAGGAGTTGCTGTCTCAGGGCTTGAAATGAGTCAAAATAGTATTTTTTCTTCTTGGTCAAGAGATGAAGTTGATTTGAAATTAAGTAAAATCATGAAAAATATTCATTCTCAATGTATTGAATTTGGTTCTGAAAACAATTATATTAATTATGTTAAAGGAGCAAATATTGCAGGCTTTATAAAAGTTGCTGATTCAATGCTTGATCAAGGAGTCGTTTAATTGATTAGATACATACTTTTCATATTATTTCTTATTACAACACTTTTTTCTAATCACAATAGAAGAAGCTGTTTGGATCACTCTGAGCAATTTAGAGATAGACCAGAACGGGATTCTTATATTTTATCTCCATCTGGAAACTTTTTTATCCATTTTGATATTGATGGTTACAATGCCCCAAATTTAGATGACTCAAGCATACCAAATGGGATTCCTGATTATATAGATGAAGTGGCAATTGCTGCAGATAATGCAAAAGAAATAATTGTGAATCAAATGGGATTTTTAGAAGAAATTAAAGATGAAGATCAAATTTATGATATCTATATTAAAAATTATTCAGCAGGTGTTTATGGATATAATATTCCAGATGATAATATTGCAGGGGCTTCATATATAGAAATAGATAATGCTTACGAGGAAAATATGTATTTAACATCTGGTTTAAATACAATGCGATTAACTGTAGCCCATGAATTTTTTCATGCTGTTCAAAGAGCTTATCGTAATTCTTCATTTGGAGAAGGGTATTTTTGGGAGATGTCATCAACATGGATTGAAGATATTATTGTTCCTCAAGGTAATGATTATATATTTTGGGTTGATGATTTTTTTGAAGATATTAATCAAAATATTTCATCTACAGATGGTTATAGTATTGCTTTATTTGGTCACTATCTAATGAATATTGTGGAAAATGAAAATTCAGAAATTATAAGAAAAATATGGGAAAGATATTCATTGGGAGGATCTTCTTTAGATGCTATTAAGTATGTTTTAGAAACAAAATATAATACTTCATTTGAATTTTGTTGGGCAGATTTCTGTTCAAGAAATTATTTTAATGGAGAGTATCAAAATATGGATAATAATATTTATTTCCATATTGATCAAAAGGATATATCTTCAATTCAAAGTTTAGATATGAGTTTCTCTAATCCTCAAATAATTAATTTAAATGTATTAATTGAAAATATATTTTTATCAAATCAAAGTTCATATAATAATGTTTTAGAATCAAATGGTTTATCTCAAATTATTTTTGATATTATCCCTTCACAAAATTCAGCTAATTTAGAGGGTTTTGTATCTATTCTCTCAAATGCTGGAAACGATTTAAATCAAATAATAAACATTCAAGATGTAGACAATTCTATTTATGTAGGTGAAAATGATGTTTTTTATTATTCAATTTCTTCAGATACAAATTGTTTTATTAATGGAGGTATATCTGTATCTAGTGAAGTGACAATTAATTTTGGAGATGTTAATTTTGATAGTGAGATTAATATTCTAGATGTTATTTTAATAATTGATTTTATACTTGATGATTCTTTAAATCAAATGCAATTTGAAAATTCTGATATCAACTCAGATGATATTATTAATATCTTTGATATAATTTTATTGGTAGAAAATATTATGAATTTAGATTAAATCCCAGATGAATCTTCTTCATTCATTGGTTCAATTATATTCTTTTCTTTATATTTAAAAACTATACCATTTCCATTTATTCCATCAATTTTTATATGTAGCGGTTTAGGTAAAGAAATAACCTTTACATCTTTTGAGTCATTTATGATATTTTGTTTGTAAAGCCATCCCCAATCGATACTTTTTTTTGA
>CAYVBB010000021.1:0-13596 GCA_964448515.1 uncultured bacterium
GGCCTTAATGATGAAATATCAACACCAATGCCTCCACCATATGAATAAGTTCTTGCACATTCAAATGCAGTTTGATAAATTGAATCAATGTCATCTTTATTAATTTTTGAAACAAAACAATTTGCTAATGTTTTGATTCTATACATATCACCTGCACCTGCTAATACTCTACCACCAGAAATAAATCTGCCATTATATAATTCATTATAAAACTTTTCTGACCACTCTTTTTGTTTTGATTTTGTTCCTTCAACCGTAGCTATAAAAGAAGCTAATCTTTTAAACACATCTTCAGGATCTTTCTCAATTAATTTATTATCTAAGTCTTTTAAAAAATATTTTTTTGTGTAAATGTTTTTAGCTAATTCATTATCTCCTAAATAATTTCCATGAAAACCCAGCTCTTTATTTTTTTGTTTTTCTGATATATGAGAATATAATTCTTCGTATACTTTAGATCTAAGATTTCCAATAAGTTTAGATGATTTTCCTTTATGAGAGAACATTTTTTTTATATCATTCATATCTTGTTTTCCTAATTTTCGAGCCAAAAATACCATGACTCATATATGATTATTTAACCAAAATTAAGCTTAGAAATTATATTCAAATTGCCTTGTTTATTATGATCCTAGAATTTTTTGTAATTCAGGATTATATCCTATCAGTAGCAAATTTCTCGTCGGATTTAAAATTTATCTACTATTCTTAGTAATGCCAATTACTAGAAAAATATAAATTATATTTTGTTGTTTTACAAATAGAATTTAAAAAAATAAAAAAAAAATAAAAAACCTGATTTAAATTCTAGTCAGAGATTAGTAAATTACAGTGTAATTAAAAATAAATAAACTTATTATGGCAAATAAAAAAACAGCAAAACTTATTTTAGAAAATCATGAATTAAACCTTGATATTATCACTGGATCTGAAAATGAAAATGCAATTGACATTACATCTTTAAGAAATAAAACAGGATATATAACTATTGACCCTGGTTATGCCAATACTGGCTCATGTATAAGCGATATAACTTTTATTGATGGTGAAAAAGGAATTCTTAGATACAGGGGATATCCAATTGAAGATTTAGCTGGAAAAGTTAAATTTACAGATGTTGCTTATTTATTGCTGCATGGAGAATTGCCTAATATTGAAGAAAAATCTATATTTAGTAAATCTCTTAGAAAAGAAGCAAATATACATGAAGATATGAAAAGATTTTTTGATGGATTCCCTATTAATGCCCATCCTATGGCAACACTATCTTCTATGGTTACAGCTTTGTCAACATTTAATCCTACAATGGATACTAAGGGAAAAAATATCAATGCAACTATAATTAAAATTTTAGCTCAAGTAAAAACTATTGCTGCATATTCATATAGAAAATCACATGGATTACCATTTATTTATCCAAATACTGATTTAAATTACATTGATAATTTTTTACACATGATGTTCTCAGATTCTGAAGATGATTTTCATACTGAATCAATTTTTACTGAAGCCTTAGATTTATTATTAATTTTGCATGCAGATCATGAACAAAATTGTTCAACCTCAACTGTAAGAATGGCTGGTAGTAGTATGGCCAATGTTTATGGTGCAATTTCTGCAGGTATAGCAGCATTGTGGGGACCACTTCATGGTGGTGCAAATCAAGCAGTATTAGAAATGTTAGAGAAAATTAAAAATGATAACTCTGATTATAAAAAATATATCGAGCTTGCAAAAGATAAAAACTCAGATTTTAGATTAATGGGATTTGGACACAGGGTATATAAAAATTATGACCCTAGAGCAAAAATTATTAAAAAAGCAGCTAATACAGTTATAACAAAATTGAAAATAAATGACCCTCTTTTAAATATAGCAAAGGAGCTAGAGCAGATAGCCCTGAAAGATGACTATTTTGTATCTAGAAATTTATATCCTAATGTTGATTTTTATTCAGGAATTATCTATAGAGCTATGGGAATTCCAACAAATATGTTTACAGTTATGTTTGCCTTGGGAAGACTTCCTGGATGGCTGGCGCATTGGAAAGAAATGATTCATAGCTCTCACTTCAGAATTAATCGCCCTAGACAAATTTATACCGGTAAAAATCAAAGAAGCTGCAAAGAATAAATATATGAATCAATATTTAGAACTTGTAAATACTGTACTTGATAGTGGCATCATAAAAAATAATAGAACTGGTACAGATACATTAATGTATTTTGGCTATCATTATAAAGTTGATTTGCAAAAAGGATTCCCTTTACTAACAACAAAAAAAGTTTTTTTTAACTCTGTAATTAGGGAGCTTCTTTGGTATTTAACTGGAGAAACCCATATTAGAAATTTAAGAGAGCATACAAAAATATGGGATGCTTGGACTAACAAAGAAAAAAATTGGGAAATAGGTAAAATGTATGGATACCAATGGGTTAAATGGGAAAAATTCAGTAAAAATAAAAGTGGAGAAATTTCAAAATCTTATATTAATCAAATTGATGAAGTTATAAATTTAATAAAACATAACCCAGACTCTAGAAGGATGATTGTTACAGCATGGAATCCTTCAGTATTAGATGAAATTGCTCTACCTAGTTGTCATGCATTTTTTATCTTTAGTGTAACAAATGGAAAATTAAATTGTCACTTAACACAAAGAAGTGGTGATATTGCACTAGGCATTCCATTTAATCTAGCTTGCTATGCAACATTAACTCAGATGATTGCACAAGAAACAAATTTAGGACTTGGAGAATTTTCACATTATATAAATGATGCACATATTTATGTTGATCATATTGATGGTTTAAAAGAGCAAATCAAAAGAGAACCATATAAACTTCCAACATTAGAAATTGAAAAAAAAACTTTTTGGGATTTAACATTTGAAGATTTTACATTAAAAAATTATACTCATCATCCAATAATTAAATTTCCTGTCGCAGTATGATAGAAGTGCATCTTATTTGGGCACAAGATGATAATGGTGGTATTGGTATTAATGGAAAATTGCCCTGGCATATAAGTAGTGATTTAAAAAACTTTAAAAAAATAACATTGAATTCTACTATAATAATGGGTAGAAAAACATGGGATTCTTTACCAATCAAACCTCTTCCTAAAAGAAAAAATATTGTTTTATCTGAAAATAAACAAAAAAATGTAACTACTTACAATTCATATAAAGAATGTATCGATAATATTCAAAAAGAGAATATCAATAAAGTATTTATCATAGGTGGAAGATCTATTTATAAGCTTTTTTTCAATGATGCACATTATTTACATATTACTAATGTCAATTTAATCAAAAATGAAATTGATGAATTTTTTCCAATATCATTTAATGATATAAAAAGTAAATTCAATAAAATTTCTACTAATAAATTATCAGATGAAGCAATCTATTCATTGTGGGAGAAAAAATAAACCATGAAAAATTTAAAAAATAAAAAAGTTTTAATAACTGGAGGAGCAAGAGGAATTGGTAAACAAATAGCAATTGAATTTGCTAAACATGGTTCAGATATTATTATATGTGATTTAGATAAATCCTATATTAAAAAAAATAATTTCCAAGATATAGAAAAATTAGGCGTCTCATGTTTCGGTTATCATTTAGATGTTACAAATTATAATGAGATTATAAAAATAAGAGAAAGAATTTTAAACGATATTGGGTCAATTGATATACTAGTAAATAATGCTGGGATCGTGTTTGGAGGTAATTTTTTAGATATCCCAATTGAAAAACATAAGATAACATACGATGTTAATAATCAGGGAATTGTAAATATGCTTCATGTTTTCTTAGAGGATTTAATTAAACAAAAAGAATCTCATATTGTAAATATAGCAAGTGCCTCAGGTTTTACATCATTACCAAGTGGAACAACGTATGCATCAAGTAAAGCAGCTGTTACCAGTTTTTCTGAATCTTTAATCAATGAATTAAAACAAAATAATAACAATCATGTTGGGATGACTATTGTCTGTCCTGCATATGTTAATACCGGCATGTTTGATGGTGTTAAAGAACCTCTATTTATTCCAATGTTAACACCTCAAAAATTAGCTAAAAAAATTATAAAAGCAGTTCGCAAGAATAAACGATTTGTTTTAGAACCTACATTTATCAAATTTATTCCTATCATAAAAGCACTTTCACCAAATTCTTTCTTTGATTTCCTGGGTCGTATTTTAGGTGGATATAGCAGCATGAAATTTTGGGAAGGCCACAAAAAATAAATAATTATTTAATAAAATCTATTATTTCAGACTTACCATTAATATCATGTTTTATCTCAAGTATATAGATAATATAATCTTTGAATTCAGAATATAGTTTATAAAAATCTTTCTTTGTTGTAACTAATGTTTTTGAATTAATCTGTTTCAATGATTCTTTAATATCTAGAATATCTTTAGCATTATAATTATGATGATCTGGATATAAATAAAAAATATTATTTGTTGGATACTTTTCTTCTATCATATTTTTAAATAGCTGATTATTTGCAAGCCCTGCACATGCAACAAAAGAGTTTTTAAAATCAATAGTATCATTAATAAAACATTGTTTTTTAAAATCATATCTTTTTATTTGTTCCTCTAAATTGCTATTATAAAATTTTACAGAGTTATTAATATTTTTTAAAACCATATTTTTAATTTTTTCTGATCCTATTATAGTTTTATTTGATTTAGTAAATATAATGAGACTCGCTCTTTTTAATGATGAGATTGGCTCTCTTAAAAAACCAAGTGGTAATAATTTATAATGATTAAATTCTCTAGATAAATCAACCAGCACAATATCACAATCTCTTTTAATTTTTAATGATTGAAACCCATCATCAAGTAAAATTAATTGGGGGTTAAATTTTTTGATTGCGATTTCAATGGACTGCGATTTATCTCCAACAATAATAGGAATATTTTTCAAAGAATGAGCTAACATAAAAGGCTCATCTCCTGATTGTTCAATCGAAGAAATAATCTCTTGTTGATTAGAAACAACAACCGTCCCTTTAATCTTTTTTTTATAACCCCTACTAACAATACAATGTGAAATATTATTTTTTGTTAACTCTTTTGAAATTGTCTCAATCATAGGAGTTTTACCGGTTCCTCCAATAGAAATATTTCCAATAGAAACTATTTTTGTATTAAACGTTTTTTGTTGAATAATACCAAAATTAAAAAGACATCTCCTTAGCCAATAAACCAAAAAATATAATTTAGATAATTTATATTTAATTATTCTTATCAATTTCTTTGGTTAATTGGTTTTGATTATCATCAATGTACTTTGAAACATTTTGACTATTTATTTGATCATTATTAAAATAATGTTCATCAAATTTGACATATATTGTGCTAAAGGGTTTTGGTATTTTTGTTTGATCCCAACTAGGAAGTTCCCAATAAGAGCTAGAAATTGCTGATGCTGCAACGACTGGAACATTGTGTTTTTTTGCTAACTTTATTGAGCCTTCTTTAGCAATCTTCCTCGGGCCTTTTGGTCCATCAACTGTGATGATAATAGTCGCATTTTCTTTTGTAAATAATTTACTCATCTGCTTAATAACGTTTATCCATCCTCTAGTGCTAGATCCTTTAATTAAGTTAATTCCCCAAGATTTAAGAACTCTAGCTAAAATTTCAGAATCTTTATGAGTGCTCGATATTCCCCACACTGGATATTTTATATATTTAAAAAAACGTGGAAAGAATATTAAACGGCTATGCCAGATGCAAATCAATAGTGGTTTATTTTTATTTTTTTTTAATAAATCATCATTCATTATTTCCCACTTACATGTAAAAAAAATTAAATTAAAAATAATTTTTAATATCAATGATATAATATGACTAATCATAATTCACAATATGTTGAGCTGTTTTTTTATAAGATGTTCCATCACCAAGCATATTTTTAACTTTCAATAAATCCATTTTTATTTTTTCTGGATTATCCATAATTCGTAATAAATGCTGAGATATATTTTTAGGATTAGATCTTTGTTGTATTAATTCGGGAATAATTTTTTTATTTGCTAATAAATTAACAATACAAATAAATGGAACAGATAAAAATATCTTAACAATTATCCAACTTATAAAAGATGTTTTATAAATCACAATAAAAGGAGTATTAGCAATTGCACATTCTAGTGTTGCTGTTCCAGACGTTACAATAGCTGCAGAAGACATTGAAAAAACATCTAAAGATTTTTTTTGAACAACCTCGATGCTAGAATCAATATAAGATTTGACCATGCTCACTGGAATATCTACAGGTACATTTAAAATAAAATTAAGCTTAGAATTTTTCTGTTTTAATAGTTTTACTGTTTGATTTAATATAGGCAAATGTTTTTTAATCTCCTGAATTCTACTCCCTGGGAAAAGCGCGATAGTATTAGAATTAATATTTTTTTCTTCTAATGATAAACCCTTAGATTGGTCAATTAAAGGGTGCCCAAAAAATTTAACATTAAAATTATATTTTTCAAACCAATCAACTTCAAATGGAAATACAACAATTAATTCATCTACATATTTTTTAATTGCATATACTCTCTTTTTTTTCCAAGCCCATACTTGAGGACTTATATAATAAATAATTGGAATATTAACTTTTGATTTTAAACTTTTTGCTAAACTTAAATTAAACCCTGGATAATCAATTAAAATAATTTTTTCAGGCTGAGATTCAAGAATAGATTCAAGAATATTTTTTTTTAATTTAAGAAAAAAATGAATATCTTTTAAAACTTCCCAGAAACCCATCACAGATAAGCGCTGAAAATCGATAGATGTTTTAAGCCCACTATTTTTCATTAAAGAACCACCTAAACCTTGAAAAGAAATTTTAGGGTTATAAGATTTTATTTCATTCATTAGGCTAGCGCCATGAAGATCTCCTGAAGGCTCACCTGCAATAATATAATATAAATTTTTATTCAATAATTTTTTGAATTTTATCTGCTATTTCCAGCGTAAGGAGTGCCTCCTCTGCTGGCACTAATATCTTTTCATCGGATTGTATACTATTTACAAAACAAAATAGTTCCTCATATAATGCATTTGCAGGATTAATTTTATATCTAATCTCTTCTAATTTTTTATTTTTATTAATCTTCCACGCATTTAAACTTGGAACATTAAAATCAATTAGACTATATGATCTCTTCTCAAAAATACGCATTTGTCTCATTTGTTTTAAAGAAATTCGACTTGCAGTTAAATTAACTGTACAACCATTTTCAAATTCTATTCGACTATTAGCTAAATCAACTGAATCTGTCAGCACAGCCTTACCACTAGCATATATATTTTTAATTTTTGATGGAACAAGTTTTAATATTAAGTCAATATCATGAACCATCAAATCTAGAATTACATCAACATCAGTTCCTCTTGGATTGTATAAAGACAATCGATGTGATTCAATAAACTCTGGATTAGATTTATTGTTCATCAATTGGATAAACGCTGGATTAAAACGTTCAATATGGCCTACCTGTATTTTTAAATTTTTTTTATTTTTTAAAGTAATTAATTTTTGAGCTTCACTAATAGTTTTAGTAAACGGCTTTTCAACAAATAAATGACAGTTATTTTCCAATGCAATTTTTGCAACTTCAAAATGATTCGTTGCAGGTGTTGCTATAGATACAGCATCACAATCTTTTATTAATTTATCTAATGATAAATATTGTTGAGTTTTATATTTTTTAGAAAGATTTAAAGAATTACTTCCAACAATATCATAAATACCTGCAAGAATTGCAGTATCAATCTCATTAATTTGCATTGCATGATAGTTTCCAAGGTGTCCAGCTCCTATAATGCCATATTTAAGTTTTTTGAACATAAAAAAATTTAATAAATATTATCTATCTATTATAAGATTAGTTTTCAATTGCATAATGATATGTTTTATTAATATTATTACATAGTAATTATGATTAATAATTTCAAACAATGCATTCCTTCAGTTTTTTTAGTTTTAGGCTATTTAGTGTATTTTATATTATTATTTAAAACATCATTTGCTATATCTATAATGTGGATGATGCTCCTTGTTTATATATGGCTTTCTACGTCGCTTTATTTGAATATATATAATTCAAATTCTTTTATAAAAATTCTTTCCTCTTCTGGTGTTTTGGTTGCCTTATCAATGCTTTTTTTAAATGGTATTGAAGAAGTTCCATTTCCTGAGGGTGCAGTAGTTTTTCATGCAGAGGGTATTGCACAAGCATTATTTTTATTATTTTTATGTAGTATTCCTATAGTTTTAAGGCTTATTCCAGAAAATACTGTAATCTTAAAAAGTTCTATCGATACAAAAGCTAGTTCAAATCTCAGTAATACAAAGGAAGAAAATCAATCAGATGATTGGGAAGAAGCAACAATAGAAGATTTAGAATCTGGAAATTTTGACACTATATAATATCCTTTTAAAAATAGAAACCCAAAAACTCTTACAATATCTCAATTAATAAATTTTCTCCTAAATCTATATAGAAAATATTCTATTTATAAAAAAAATTTTCTATTAAAATTTTACTATTTTCTAAATCATTAAAATATTTTAATAATATATTTTTTATATTTTTTATATCTTTTTTTAAAAAAGGTAATTGAATTATTTTTACTATTTTATTAATGAATTCATCTGGAGAATTACTAACTATACACAATCTATCCAAGATGGGCGTGGGTGAAATCATCGTATTATTAACAATGCAATGTCTTCCTAAAAACAAACTATTAATCAATTTTAATTTAACTCCGGTGGCTTGAAATGTTGGTAAGATATTAATATGTGCATCCAAAATTAACTGCTTCATCACATCTGAATTTGGGTTGTTAATTATTTCAATATTTGAATTATTAATATATGCTCGAAGTTTTTTAAATGCATTTTTACCTGCAATTTTCACTGGGAACTGTATGTTGTCAAAAACATTCTTGATTAAAAAATTTGCTACTTTTAAATTTTCACTAACATCAAAATTACCATGATAAAGAATATAATTTCCAACTCCTAATTGAGATTGAATTTTGAGATGTCCATGGAATGCATTCAATACACAAACATTATTATGAGAAATTTGATAAAATTTTTGATCAGTTTTTGAAATTGTAAAAATAGCTTCATATTGATTTAATTTTTTTTCAAAGCTTTGATATCTATAAGAATCTAATCTTAATCCAAATTTACGAATCCAATTTTTCTCTGCTTTTGCAAGCTGTTTCATGTAATCTGATTCAATATTATGTAGTCTTAAATATTTTTTTCTATTTTTCAATTCCACTTTTTGTGAAATCATAGAACTTTGAAGGCCATCAAATAAAATTGGATAATTATTTTTTAATAAATTATTAATTAATTCTTTTGAGTATCTAGATGAAACCACAAATGGAATCCTTACATTCAACATTGATTTTATAAAAGATTTTCTTTTATAGTAATATACTTCCTGACAATAAGATTCTAATTCTTGCCTCGGTTTTCGATTGGAATAAAAACAATGTAGATAAATTTTATAACCCTGGCTAGATAAGGATTTCAATTTATAAAAAATGTCGATTGCACCACCATAATTTGGTGGAAATGGATTATCTAGACTAACAATATTCAATTTCATAATTTTAACTAAATAAATCTATGAATTTTTGTTCTTGTGAATCCCATGTACAATTATCCTTTACGGTGTTAATTAATAATTTTGAATCATCCCATTTTAATAATTTGTTTATAGCATTAATATGATCATTTATATTATTTGGTTCAACTGCAATTCCAAGTTTAAATCTAGCAATATAATTTTTCATTTCTGAAAAATTACTAGCAATAGTGGGGATTCCAGCTAATCCATATTCAAACAATTTATTAGGCAAAGCCTGTTTATAACTTTTGCTTAATGGTTGTATTAAAGAAAAACCTATATCTGCCTGTTTAGAAACACTAATAAGTTCTGTATAAGGAATGTTCCCTGTAAAAAATACGCGCTTTGAAATATTTAGTTTGTTAATCAATTGAATTATATTTTGTTTATGCTCTCCCTCGCCAATAATACAGACTACGCTATCTTCAAAATGATGCAACAATGTAATCATTTGCTCTATACCTCGTCCAATTTGGATTGCTCCCTGGTAAAGAAATATTTTATTATTTTCAGAAATTTTAAATTTTTCACGTATATTAATCATTGATTTTTTATTCTGAATATTTGGGAAATTCAATATCAGAGAGATGTCTTTTAATCCATATTTTGAAATTAAAAATTCTTTATCTTTTTTAGCAGTTACTAATACTTTATCAATATATTTATAGTTTATCTTTTCATAATATGTCCAAAATAATTGTTTGATTGGTTTGTATACTAAAGATGTTAATTTTGAATATACTTCTCGACAATCATAAATTTTTAAACAACTTTCATTTAAATTAGAGAGCACTCCTAATGAAAATAAATCTGCTGCAATAAAAATATTAGGCTTAATCTGATTATTAAGTTTTTTTACTTCACAGTAAAAATTCCAATATCTTTTTATACCATTTTTAAATTTTGTCTTAACATGAAATATTTTAAATCGTTTAGATTCTAAATTTTCTTCATCATCAACTAGCTCATCAATAATAATAACCTTGTAACCATGATTAAATAGAGAGTTTGCCATATTTATGCACCTCGCATCAAATTTAGCATTCCCAAGAAAGGTAATGATTACGTTTTTATTCATTAGTTAATTCTTTTTAATATAATTTAGTAAATGAACAGTAGCAATGGTATATACTACAAAAATTAAACTCATTATTAATGAATTATAACTGTAATATCTAAATAATAAGGCTCCTAATGTGCAAATCATATATAATGAAATTCTTAAATTCAAAATAGGTAGAGGCATCCACCATTTATTTTTAATTTTAATAAAAATAAACATCAATACATAACTAATAAAAGTTGCAATTGCTGCTCCTAAAATTCCTAATCGAGGTATTAAAATAATATTTAAAATAATATTAATAATAGTGCCTCCTCCCCAAAAAACAGGAGTCCAATTTTGTTTATTCTTTATATATAATGAAGGGGCTTGCAATACATATAAACCATAGAAAACATATCCAAATGTTATCCAAGGTATTATAATAGTCGATTCCCAAAAACTTTCACCAATAATATAAAAACCAAATAGTTGAATTGATATTAAATCATTAATAAAAAAACATATGAAGGTTGCAATATATATAATAATTATAAAAAATATTTGACTAATAGTTTTAATATTGTTTGAAAAGTTTTTATCATCTTGAATTTTTAAATAATAAGGCTGCCAATTAAGATTAAAAGCAATAATCATAATACTGATGATGCTGCCTACCTTATATCCAGCACTATATATACCCACAGATTTCAAACCCAAATATGATTCTATAAAAAAACGATCAATCATACCTATTGATATAAATAAAATTGTAGCAGGTAAAAAAGGTAACCCAAAAAAGAACATTTTTTTATATAATGAAAAATCAATTTTATTATAATTAATTAATTTTATTATAATCGGGCTTAATGTTAATAATTGTACTATTGATGTCAATGTCAAAGCATATACCGCTCCGAGATTAGATAAATCATAATAATCAATAAATAAAATATTAAATAATAATGAAGAAACAATATTAATAAAGCCAATAAATAAGTAATACCACGCCCTTTCTTGTAGTCGTAAAATAACTAATGAACGTGCAGATATCGAATCACAAAACAATATAATACTTAAATATAAAAGCCAATTATAAGAAACATCAATAAAATAAATGGCAGATGTTTTAGAAATTAATACAAGTAGGATTGATAAAAAGAAAGACGTAACCAATAAAAATACCATAGAAGTACTAGTAACATATTCTTTAAAATTGTCCTTAGAATTATAAAATTTAAATAGAGCAGAATCTAATCCAAAAGCATAAACAGGATTTAAAAAAGCTAAAATTGTATATAAAATAAATATAACTCCTGCATCAAAAGTTGACAATAAATTCGTATATACAGGTAAAAGAAGAAAAGAAATCCCACGGAGAAATAAAAATCCAACACCATAAATAATAGATAAATTAAAAAAATTATTCATTGAAAACCTTTTCATAAACTATTCTTAAAACCCCTTTAGCGCTGAAATGTTCCTTAAATTGTATCAAACTAAATTTTGGATCAAACGGGTTTTTCGTTTCCGGAGTATGTGAAACTCCAAAATCAATAATTTTTTTATAATTTTTTTTAGCAAATCTCATGCATTGATATAATTGAAATGTTGCTAAATGTTCTTGCTTATGTTTAGGATTAATTGCATTATAAAAAATTAATGCCGTTTCATTCGTTGTAAAAAATATAACACTACCACCTACCACCGTTTTATCCTGGTAAAATAAAAGTGAATGAATTTTTTGAGGAAATTTTTTCTTTAATATTAATAATTCTTCAAATGAATGTGTTGGTGTAGTTTTAAATAACTTCTTAGATTCTAATAAAATAGGATAAAACAAATCGAAATTTTCATTGATTTTATATGAAAACTTATTATTTTGAATAATATTTTTAATATATCTCTGCTTTCTTTTATTTAACAAATTTAAAGTTTCATTTTTAAAATTATTTATTAAATAATGCGATATATAAATTTCTTTTTGAATAAAGCCTTTCCATTGAAGCAAATAATTAAATGAATCATCTTTTATTTTGTGGTAAATATTCGGGGTATTAATTAATCGAATTCTATCAAATTTATTATCAATACAATATTTTTCGAGGCATGATATAAGATTACTATATGTTGCAAAATTTAAATTTTGATTATATACGATTCCTCCAAAACTTGCCCCTGGATGTGAATGTAATATATTATTTTTATTATCTTTAATAACAGCAGCAGGCAAAACAGCAAGTAAAATATCTTTATCAAAAAATAATAATGAATGATTAATAAACTTTTTATTTTGATGATAATTTAAAAACTGTTGAGTATGAAAAATTGTTCCATTATTAGATTTAAAAATAAAATCATCCCAAATATTATTTAATTTTTCAGTATATTTTTTAATAGATATCATATCAAATATTATAATTAGTATAAATTAATACTAATCTAACTTTAATAAGGTAGTTATAATTATGTCTACAAAAATACAAAATATTTTATCAAGAATGATATTAGATTCTAGGGGGTTCCCAACGATAGAAGTTGAAATCATTTTAGATAATGGTATCTCTGCAACTGCTTGTATTCCTAGTGGTGCATCAACTGGTGATAAAGAAGCCCTAGAATTGAGAGATCAACAGACATCTAATTGGCATGGCAAGGGTGTTGATAATGCAATTAATAATATTGACACAATCCTGAAACCAAAATTATTAGGACTTTCACCTTTAAATACTAAAAAAATTGATAAGCTTATGATAAAATTAGATGGGACTGAAAATAAATCAAAAATTGGGGCAAATGCAATTTTAGCAGTTTCTTTAGCTTGTATCAGAGCTGCTGCAAGTCAAAAAAATCAAACATTATTTC
>CAYVBB010000022.1:0-13483 GCA_964448515.1 uncultured bacterium
TTGATGATGATAGTGATGGTGATGGTGTTTGTGGTGATGTAGATGTGTGTCCTAATGATTTCAATGATGATTCAGATGGAGACGGTTCATGTGATAGTGATGATATTTGTCCTGGTGAAGATGATTTCGTAGATACAGATAATGATGAAATTGTAGATTGTTTGGATATTTGTCCCCAAGATTTCCTTGATGATTCAGATGGCGATGGTATTTGTGATAGTGATGATGTCTGTCCTGGATTTAGTGATAATATTGATAATGACTTGGATGGAACTGCAGATGGATGTGATCTATGTCCAAATGATTTTGATAATGATATTGATGGAGATGGTATATGTGGAGATATTGATGCCTGCCCAGGTTTTGATGATAATCAAGATGCAGATTTAGATGGAATAGCGGATGGGTGTGATACTTGCCCATTTGATTTTGATAATGATAGTGATAATGATGGTATTTGTGGTAATCTAGATATATGCCCAGGTTTTGATGATAATTTAGATGCAGATTTAGATGGAATAGCTGATGGGTGTGATGCATGTCCAAATGATTTTGACAATGATTTAGATGGAGATGGTATTTGCGGTGATATCGATATCTGTCCAAATGATTTTGACAATGATAGTGATAATGATGGAATATGTGATGATGTAGATGATTGCGTTGGCTATTTTGATGAATGCGATGTATGTAACGGTCCTGGAATATTAGATGGTTTTTGTGATTGTCTTGAAAATATTTTAGATGATTGCGGGGTTTGTGGTGGAGATGATTCTAGTTGTCAGTATAGTCTTGATTTATCTGAAAATGGCGAAACAGTAGCAGATGAAGTTATTATTGTTTCAGATGATTTAAATTTACAAATATCTGGAGGGACTTCTTTTAATTTAGATTCTTTAGATGAAGAAATAGATTTAAATATATATACTTATTTTGAAGATAATTTACCAGAAGCATATGATGTATTTGAGCTTTCTGGTGATACTTATTCTTTTGAACCATATAATCTTGAATTAAGTGAGCCAGCAACAATTTCGATATTATATAATGAAAATTTAAGAACTGATTATTCAATTGTAAAATTAGAAAATGAGGATGATCAAACATGGGAAATAGTTAATAATTCAAATTGCGAAAATGGTGAATGTATGGCAGATATAAGTTCATTTGGTTTGTATTCAGTAGCAAGAATAGTTAATGATTCTTATTTTGAATCTTGTTTCGCTCATCCGCTTGAACAAAATTATAATAGTTTTTCTTTTGTAGGCGTTGAAGATAGTGATAATCTTACATTTGGGAATGATTTAGAAATATTATATAATAATGCAATATTAAATGATAATATTAATTCAATACGATTTAACATTAATTGGTGTAGTAGTTCTTGGGTTGATTTAAATGAAGATGGTGTGTGGGATGCAGATGAAAACTCTGGAGATTATTCTTGTTTAGAGCAATATGTTATAGGTAATTCCGGTATTGAATCTCTGACATTTTTTGATGATGAAAACTGGGATGTTTCTTTTGTAAATCATGAAAATTATACAGAATTTGAGGCTATTTTTATAGGATCTTTAGATATTGTTGGAAATTCACTCTCTCCAGGTTGTGGATTTTTAGCAAACATTGAATATACTGGGAATATTCATAGTGTAAGTAATATTAACTGGTTGTCTGATGTTGATTTAGGATTTAATTATGTTCCATTTGAAAATGATTATCTAGATGCTGAAATGCCTAGTAGTATGATTTTAAAACAAAATTTCCCTAATCCATTTAATCCAGTTACTAATATACAGTTTGAACTATTAGAAAGTGGTTTTGCTGAATTAATTATATATGATATTCATGGAAGATTTGTAAATAAATTAATTTCTCAATATTTGCAAAAAGGATTGCATACTGTATCTTGGGATTCCAAAAATAATGCTAATGAGACTTTGCCATCTGGATTATATATATATCAGTTAAATAGTTATGGTGTGTCAATTAGTAAGAAAATGATCTTGTTAAGATAAAATTTCTTAATTTTTCCCTTTATATAATCATAATAAATTGTTAGTTTTAAATTCGATTTTCATTAGATATTTATTGTCTAATGTTAATTTGTGCGGTTTATCTATATAAAAATAATAAAATTAAATTTATAAACTTAATTGTCAGTATCGGCAGTTAATAGAGGATATGTTTATTGCAATATATTAAAAATTATTTAATTATCTTTTTTGTTTTGTTTTTATCATGCGATAAAGACGGTACTATCATAGTCAATCCTCCAGTTGAAGATGCTCCTTTTATTAATAATTTACAAGGCGATGGTTGTTCTCAAGATTATTCATGCTATTCAATAGATGATGTTTATTATGATTTTGCAGCGAATGATGCTTTTGAAATTGATTATTATAAATTTAATGCGTTGCAATTAGCATCAGGAAATCACGATGCTAATGATCCATCTAATATTTTAACTTTAAAATCCTTTAATGATAATTATTTTGTTGGTATACCCGTGGGTTCTATTTTAGATGAGACAAATCAAGTGCTTGTTATTGATGATGAAGGACAGAATTATGAATTTGATACTCAAGATATTATCTCTTTGTCTTTAGAAAATGAAACAGTCCAAGATTCTTTAGCTGAGCTTACAACAAGCTCAAATCCTTTTTCTGTTATTAAGAATATTACATGGAACTCAAATCAAGGAAGATATAATTTTACAACGGAGTCAGCTGATCAATATAGTTCATCTTTTTTATATGAGTATAATTTTAATAAAAAAGATTGGGTTACCCTTGTTGATACTGTTTTAAATGCAATTTATGGAGATATTATTTTAGTTGACCAAAGTCAATTTTCATATAGAAATTATGTTCTTATAGATACTTTAGATAATGATGATGAGGTTCGTTCAACAAGGAAAGTCAAATATAAGGTCAAAAGTACCTATATATCTGATGATGATGCTTTAATGTTTAAACAATCTACAGATTGCAATGATAACTATAGAAAAGATGATGCAGAATTAAAAATAAGTGATATTGAATTAATGTGTACCGATTCAGGTGGTATATGGTTTGAAGACTCTGATAATGCTTGTGATAGTTATTGCTCAAATAATGGTTCTAATGTTTCTTTTGACTCTATGTGTTGGGGGCTTTATTTAAATGATAATAGATTGACAGCTAGATGCTATGATGATGAAGAGAATGAAGCTTTTTGTGATAGAGGAAATAATTTATTTGATAATTCTGAATATTATTTAGAAGAAAATGAACCACCTAATGGATTATGGGGAGTCAATGATAATCAAAATATTGAGCCTTACGAAGATAGAAATTGTAATAATACAAGAGATTTAGCTGAGTCTGTCAACGTAGCAGAAGATTGTGCGGGCTTTTTTTCAACTGATGATGGAGTAGATTTTTGCGATAATGGTAATGGAATGTGGGATGATGAAGAATTATGTTATGGTGATTTATGCTTAGATGATTATGATTATAAAAATTTATATAAAAGAAGTGATGCTCCAGATAGACTAGTTGTTACTTATGAAGATCAGTCTAATCCTATTGCATTTGAAGAAATTTTACCTGAAGGAAAATTCTTTGATTCAGGTGCAGATGGCTGCTTTGATATTTTTGAAGATGGCTCTGGCTCATGTTTATGTGAATTTGATGATTTCAATGATAATATTCCATCTTGCGATGACTATTTGACGGGATTGGGTTTAATGGTAGATAGTGATGATGATGGTTATGTTGATGCTGATTTAAATAAAGATGGAGAAATAACTGAGATTGATATATCGGCAGGTGATTTTTCTAGTTATAATTATGGGAAATGTATAAATGGGTTTTCAGGCCGTGAAGAAGATTGCTGCTTATATTATGGATGTGATTGGGATGATGATTTAGATAGTTGTGATTTTACTGATTGTTCATTAGAAGATAATTCTTATTGGACAGAATTATTAGATCCTAATGGAGATAATTATAGTGAAAATAACTTGCTAGGAACAGAATATAATGGTGATTATGACTCTGGTGAACAGGCAAAAACCTATGTAAATCAATCATTGCCCGATGATGATACTAATAAACTGATAGATTATGAAGAATACTACTCAAATGTATCAAATTACTCTTTATCATATATACCTTATGTCAATTCTCCTGATTATATAGTAACTAAAGAGCTTTCTTATAGTGATGGTTTCGAAATTGGTGGTGATCAAATTCAGGTGATATTAGATTCTTATGAAATACAAGATGTGACAGTTTATGATTCAATTGTTGAGTCAAGAAATACTGTTAAATCTAATACTATTATTGATCAATTAGATTTAGATTCTGATGTTGATTTATCATCAGTTAATAATTTGGAAAGTTTTTATAATTCAGTATTAAATGAATATCATTTAGTTAAAACAGAGTTTACTAATTCTTCAGGTAACCCTGATTATGATTACTTTATATTTAAAGATTCTGAGCAAGATATTGTGAAGATGATTCATCCATACTATCACTTTTTACCGGGATATTCTTATCCTCAAGATATTGCAGATTTTTCTGAAGAAGATTTTTGGCAAGCAGTACATTTAGAGCCTGATACATTGGTTTATTCTTCAGGAGGGAATATAGTTGAAGGTCAATCTTTTCATTCTATGTCAACAGTTTATTCTGACACTGCTAATTATAATATATTAAAAGAGTATAGTGTTGAAAAAGCTACAGCTTCATTAAAGCACAATGTGCTAGATCCAAACTGTGTTTTATTAAATAATAGTTTGTGTGGAAATGATGATTATTATTGGTGTGCATGGGATGATGCTGCTGGTTTATGCTATAGTACGGAAACTTCTACTATACCAAATTGTTTGTTAGTAGATAGAGCTATAGAGACAACTGCGATTGGGCCTGGGATGAGTTATAAGCTAAGAAGTCAGACTTATTTTAAACCAGGATTTGGGATTGTAAGAGAGGATGTTTCTATTTATTGGGATGATTTACCATGGGTAGATGTGCCTTGGGTACCTGTTTCAAGTATTCAATATAAAACACCTTCAAGCAGTATGTTTGTTAATAATAATTGGAATTTATTTAATCAAAATAGAATTGATCTAGATGAATTTGAAAATATACAAGACTTTGATTATCAGCCTTATAAAGTTAATAATACATTAGGATTGCAAAGAGTTGAAGTACCTTAATTATGAAGATATGTAAATATATATTAATATTATTTTTGTTTAGTTTATCATTTTCTGGTACCGATGGTACTATAAGAGGAAAAGTGACAGATGAAGATGGAACTGCTTTGATAGGAACACAAATATATATCCCTGAGTTAGAAAAAGGTGCAGCTGCAGATTTGGATGGAAATTTTATATTGCTAAATATACCCGTAGGTGAATATGAAGTTAAGTTTTTAATGATTGGTTATCAGACCAAAATAGTAGAGAATGTTGGTGTTGTTATGGACCAAACACAATGGCTTAATGTCTCTTTGCCAGAAGCAAGTGTAGAGGGAGAAGTAGTTTACGTTTCGAGTGAGAGAGCTTTGGTAGAAAAGGGAACAACATCAAAAAAAGTAACAGTTAGCAAAGAAGCAATTGAGACTTTACCAATTAGGGATGTTTCAGAATTATACAACTTGCAGTCAGGTGTTGTAAAAATTGATTCAAAAGCAAAAGGGATACCAGATCATGCTGAAAGAGGACTAGAAGAGGTTCATGTTAGAGGTGGAAGGTCTGGTGAAATTGCATACATGATTGATGGAATGTATATTAGAAATCCAATTTATGGTGGTATAGGAAATGGAACAAGGCTTAATAAATTTGCAATAAGAGAATTTGATTGGCAGCCTGGTGGTTTTAATGCTGAATATGGTGATGCGATGTCTGCTGTTTCTAATTTACATACAATGACTGGGTCAAATAAATATTCCTTTAAATTTCAATATGATACTAGTTTGCTAGGCGAAGCTTTTGGAAGTAGGTATGATGAGCTTAGAGATTATCATGATTATAATGTTGGTTTTGGTGGTCCTCTTCCATTTTTGAAAAAGGTTAAGTTTTGGGTTTCAGGACAATTTACAAACAAGGGTGCTGAGACTGTATTAAAATTTGATGATAATGTGTATCAGTTTGATCCTGATGAATATTATTATCTTAATGATATAATTGAATTGTATGATGATGTTGATTGGGAGGCTAATAGATATAATTATACTTGGCCATGGGACAATATTGCAGGATATAAATCTTTTGGGTTCGATAGAACCAATGATGTTTTTGCAAAATTAACTTATGCTATTACGAGTCAACATAAACTTACTTTATCTAGATGGGTTGTAGATGCTCACCGTAAAAGTTTTAATGCGGCGTATATATATTGGGATGAAGGTAGACAAGAATTATTCAGAGATACAGAAAGAACAGCCTTAGAATTTAATCATACAATAAATACTAAATCATTTTACACATTAAGGGTATCTAATTTTATACAAGATCAATTTATAGGTGTAAGATGGCAAGATAATGATAATGATGGGTTGCCAGACTGGTATGAATATTCTTATCCTTCTGGATATTCTGATTATTCAGATCCTAATAATCCTGAAATTTTACCTTTTCATTTTAACAATAGTGGCGAGATAGTATATTATGATTATAAAGATGGTAATGGACCAGATGAATTTACAAGTGGATGGTATTATGGAGCTCCAACTCCAGGAAATTATAATTGGAGAGTGGCAGAGCCATTTATTGATAATAATCAAAATGGTCTTTATGATGGTCCAGAATCTTCTGATTTCTTTTCAGTAGACATGAACCAAGATGGTACATATAATATTACAGATGATGATTTAGATGGTGATGGTGCTTGGGATGGACCGGAGCTTGTAACACAGTCTATATTTAGGGATGGAGATTATTGGTTGACCCCTGAAATGTATGTGGATAGCGAAGGGTTTTATGATGCTTCTGGAGCTTATCTTGCATTTGAAGGACTATCACCTGCTATGACTATTAATCCATTTTTTGGTTTTCTTGGTTATTTTGGTTCTGAATCAATCTTTGAAGATCCAAGGCCATTATACTTTAGATTTTGGACTGAAGAGAATATATTTGGTGGAACAGATAGGTACTTTAGTGAAACAACTGCTCAGACAGATGAGATTAGATTTGATTATACAAATCAATTAACAAAAAAATGGAGAACAAGAGTAGGTTTTGATTATAAGTCTCATAAGCTTGATTATTATGAAATTAAAGATCCTTGGGATGATGCTTCTGCATTTAGACAAAGATTTGCAGAACAGTGGAATGATTTTGGAGTAGATGATCAAGAGTGGATTAATGCGATTTGTAATCAGCCTGACTTTGGTGAAGGAAATGGTTTTTGGGATGGTCCGGGATATTACGAGAATCCTTGCACAGGGATATTAGAATTTTTCCCTGGAGAAACTTTTGATGATTTCAATGGAGATGGTGATTGGAATTCATATGTTGAGCCTGAAGAGTTTGCTTTTTATGTTCAAAATACTTTTGAAGTACCTTGGATGGTTATAAATGCAGGGGTTAGACTTGATGCTGTACAATATAATACTAAAATATGGGCTGATCCAAGTGGTGATTTTTCACCTTATTCTCCACATTTTTATTATGATTGTGGTGGTGATTTAGATCCTGATACAGGGGAAGTTTTATGTCCAGGAGACTACTATTATATTGATACAGGTTTTAACAGCCAGGATGGAATAGTTTGGGATGGCTCATCTGTTAAAATTGATGATAATTATGATTATAATCCTAATTTTAATCCAAATGATGGTAACCCTGATACAACTCCAAGTTCATCTGATTGGCAAACATTAAATCAAGATAATGTAGATATGTCACAAAATAATTCTTGGGATGAAGGAGAGTCAACAACATCTAATATTTCGGAAACTAATAATTATTCAAATGTTATTTTTAAAGATTCTGATTGGCTTTATAAAGTTAGTCCAAGGATAGGGATAAGTCATGTTATCGCTGATGGAGCAACATTTACATTTAATTATGGCTTGTATTACCAGACTCCTATATATGAGTTTATTTATAGAAATGTTAGTAAGCTTGAGGATCCTGAACAGGCATTTGAAGATGCTGGTCAGTCAAATCAAAGTATTGGAAATGCAACGATGACAGCAGGTAGAACTCAATCCTATGAATTGGCTTTTAATGTTCAGTTTAGTCAGCGATGGGCATTTACTGGAGGATTGTGGGTTAAAGATATGGATCAGCTAACAACAGCAAATAATTATAAATCTGGAGTATATGAATTTAAAGTAGCAAAAAATGGTGATTTTGGTACAGCAGTTGGATTTGATTTTAGTCTAGAAAATAGAGGGAGAATATTAAATACAATGATTCAATATACATATTCAACAGCTAAAGCTAGTAGTGAATATGATGCTGCAGCATTTGGAGCTATTGAGGTTGATGCTCCACAGCAAGAAACATTAATGCCATATGATAGGACTCATGATTTAACAATGAGTATTTATTCAACTAAGCTACCTTGGGGATTAAATGGTGGTTTGACTGCTTTCTTTCAATCAGGAGAGCCTTATACGCCTCTTAAATTTAATGGTGATAAACCTGAAGAAGACCTTCAAAATAAATATACAAAAAGAGCTCCAGCTATGATTACAATGGATATGTCAATTTCTAAAGAATTTGAAGTTGGGAATAATATGGTTATGTTTGGAATGAATATATTTAATTTATTTGATAAGCCATATCCATTCTCTGTTTACCCTTTAACTGGTAGATCTGATAGACCAGGTGAATATTATGAAAAAAATATTGGTAAAGAATTATCGGGCTCTTATTATGATAGACCCTGGTATTATTCAAATAATAGAGAAATTAACTTTTTTGTGAGATTTGATATCAACTAATGAAATATAATAAGTCATATATAATTATTTACATATTATCCGCTTTCTTGAATTTTTTATTTTCAGGTGAACAAACTGATAAAAATAATTCAATTAATCATCCTTGGTCTAGTACTATGTCTGGGCAATCTTTTGGAAAAGTTGGAGAATTTGGCTTTCCATCTAATCCAATGAATGATAGAGCTCGAGGCTATTTGCTAAAAGGTAAGGCTCAGGCAGCAATAACTAATTATGGTAGAATTATTGATTGGGATCATCATCCTCCTGGATTATGGGGTAATTATACTTATTTGCCTGCTGTAGCTTTTGTTGCAGGGTTACCAGGACAAAGCTATACTTATATTTATGATTGGTATAATAATGATTCTAATCCAGCTTGCCCAGCTGGTGAAGATGGATATGTAATTTGGTGTTCTAATGAAGCATATCAAGACCCTAATAATACGATTCCTGGTTTTTCTTGGTATGAAGATGGTGATACTAATTTTGTAAGTGTTGTATTTGATGCTTATAATGATGATGGTATATTAGGTGAAAAATTATGTTCTCCATATGAAGTGGCTAACCAAACATGTCTAGATGAAAATAGCACAGCAATATTAGTAGAATGTAATTTTAATGACATTAATCAATATTGTGTTAATAATTTAAATGAAGTTATAATGATTAGCTTGAATGAAAGCGAAGATTATAATATTAATCCAAATAATTCTAATGTTTATGGAAATAATTTGTTGCGTAAAGGTGTTGGTTTCGTCTACCCATGGGCAATGAGACCATCATTAAAGCAAAGATTAGATGATTTTGATTTATATGATTATGGTGATGATCAAGATGAGTGGACTTCTGATGATGATTATGATTATTATGGTTCTAATGTAGCTGAATCATGGTTTACTAGATGGAGTCCAAGTTCAAATACTGATTGGCATGCAGCAACAAAGTCTAGAGAAAATTCACATAATACGCAGGTTAATGAAAGTGATATTTTTGGTGATATTAATTATTTAGATACAGGGACATATCCTATTTTGGCTCATAGTGGTGAATCTGATACATGGCCTACTGCTTTTAATGAAGATGGTCAATTAGTTCCAACATGGCCAGGCTGGTTTGCTGAGAGTTACTCACCTGAAGAAACAGGATGTTTCCCAGCTAAAAGGTATAATGATGATTGTTGGATGACAACAGATAGATTTATATCTGATATGGATGTTTATATGGAATTTGATGATAGGTGGGCTCATCGTGGTAATATGGTTACTAATAATGAATACGAGCAAACTGGCTATCCTATGGGTTTAAGAGTTATGGCAGAGGCTCATTCTTATGGTATTTCTTTTGCTGAAGATATAATTTTTGTAACTGTAAATGTAAGAAATGAAAGTGGCGATGGATGGTGTGCTTTTGAAAAGGATAGATATGGTAATAAAGTTTATTTAACAGATAATGATGGTAATTTGATCTGTGGAGATGGAATGGTAATGCCAGATGGAACAAAATTAAATGCAGGAGAAGGATTTACATATAAAGGAACTTCAATGGGATTTTATATGGATGCCGATGTTGTTACTTCTAATAGATTTGGAAGTTTTGGTGTTCATTCAAATGATGATGATTTTATGGAGTATTATGATTGTAAAAATCCAGATTTATCACCTGAAGGATGTGATGTTATTAATGATGATACACTAAGAGTTAGTATAGCAATGATTTATGATTATACTTTTGGACCACCTGAAGATATCGGGATTGTTGCAACTCAACTATTGGATTCTCCATATGCAACAGAACCTGTTGATTTAAATCTTGATGGAATTAATGATATATACCCCGGTGATAAATTGAAAATGACAGACTGGCATTGGTTCTCATGGTACAATAGACCTGGTGTTACATATCAAGAAGGGGATGCTGGGTGTTGTGCTGGTGATCCTGGTTCATCTCAGGCAAGAAATAAAGAAGATATTATGTATAAAATTATTGCAGGAGATACAACCAATTTATCAGATGATGAAAAAGATTGGTTCTTTCACACTGATAATCCAACTTTAGATGATCCAAATACTTTAAATCCGCATTTTGATTCACTTGATGGTCTTGAACAAACCTCTTTCTTCCAGGATGATCCTGATGGTTTAGATGCAGTTCTGCAAATGAGTAGTGGGCCTTTTAGTCTTGAAGTAGGTGAACAAGCTCCTTTTTCTTTTTGTATTATTTTTGGTCAGAATAAAGATGACTTAATAAAAAATGCTACTTTTGCGCAATTAATGTATAATAGTCACTATCAAGGATATACTTCTCCTGATACGCCAACTTTAACTGCAACTATTGGCCAAGAAAATACTGATGAAGAATGGTATGACGGTCAGCACCATTGCATAAATTTAGAATGGGATGATGTGGCAGAAAATTCAAGTGATGTTGTTACAGGATATTCTGATTTTGAAGGGTATAGTATTTTTAGAAGTTCAGATGGTGGATTAACATGGGGTAATCCTGATACTGATTTATATGATGTAGAAGATCCTGATAGTTGGATACCATATGCGTCTTTCCATTTAACTGAACAACAAGATATTAATCATTGTACATTCTCAAATGATTATCATGGAGAGTGCAGTATTTCTAATCCAGAATATTACATTTTAAATATTTGTCATGAATCTTGCCAGGAATCTAATGCTGTTGATTGTAAAGATGATGTTGGTTGGGTAAGTTGTGTTGAAAATTCTTGTCAAGATGATAGAATAACTGTAGATGCTTATAGTTTATTACCTGATAGTGAACAGCTGAACTATTCTCCTATATATGATGTTGTTGATTGGATTCCTGATATAAGAGGTTATAATGTTTGTGGAACTGATGTTCATAATTTAATAAAAGGCCCAAATGCCCTAGGTGATTGTGATGCTGTAGACCCTGATACAGGTGAAGAGCTTGGAATAAAACGTACATTTACAGATTGCAATGTTATTGATGGAAAAGAATATACTTACGCAATTACAGCCTTTGATACAGGAATACCACCAGATTATATTAGTGAGTTTAATGATGAATATGGTATATATAACCAGATATTAAATACAGCAAACCCTCTAAGTTTTGCTGCTCCAGATGGATATCAATCTATTGAGTCAAGTAGAGGAAGAACAAATAATGATAAAAATTATGTGACTGTTCAATCTGGATCAAATTCAACTCAAGGTATTTCTCAAAATATTAAAGCAGTTCCAAATCCATTTTTTGTTCATAGTGGTTATGAAGATAATGAGTATAGAAAACAGATAAGATTTACACATCTACCAGCTAAATGTAAATTATCAATTTTTACAATATCAGGAGAGAAGGTTGTAGTTTTAAACCATGATGATGAAGAAGATGGAAATTTATTTTGGGATGTAAGAACATTAAATAATCAAGAGGTAGCTCCTGGTTTATATATTTTTACGGTTGAAAATTTAGTTTCTGGCTTTGAAGGTGAGAAATTTGTCGGAAAATTTGCGGTGGTAAGATAATGTTTAGATTAAAATCATATTATATAATTGTTTTATTGAGTTTGTCTTTTATTTACACACAAGACAATGTTGATATTGTTACAAAAGTAGCAACCTCTGCAGCAAACTGGCTTAAACTAGAGACAGGCACAAGAGCTATAGGAATGGGTGGTGCTTATACTGCGGCAGCAGAGGATGTTTCTGGTATTCCTTATAATCCTGCGAGTGTTTCTTTTATTACAGGTCAACAAGGCTTTGTTTCAACTAATCAATATGTAGCTGGAATTAGCTATAATGTATTGGGTTATGCAACTAATTTATCAGGTGTTGATTATGCAGGTATTCATATGTTTTTTTTAGATTCAGGGTCTATGGATGTTACCAATGAGTTTTATCCTGATGGTACAGGTGAAACATTTAGTATGACTGGGCTTTGTCTTAGAGGAACTTATGGTAGAAGGGTAACAAATAGATTACGTATAGGATTTACAGGTAAATATATAAGAGAGCAGATTTATACAACTCAAATGCAATCATTTGCTGTTGATATTGGATCAAATTTCAATACAGGCATTTATGGTTTTGTTCTTGGTATGTCAATAAATAATTTAGGTCCTGATGTTAAATATGATGGTGAAGGGTTGGAAATTGAATGTGAAGAATCTCCTACTGGATATTGTCAACAAATAGCTGAGCCATTTTCATTACCATTAACATTTAGATTAGGTATTGCAAATACACTTATGGGACCAGATAGTGAATTTATAAAGAGTAAGAATCATAAGTTGCTAGTATCTGTTGATGCAATTAATCCTATAGACTTTACATTGTATGGTGCTATGGGTATGGAGTATGGTTTTGCAGATATGTTCTTTTTAAGAGCTGGAAGTCATTTTGGACATGATACAGCAGATGCAAGTTTAGGACTAGGATTTAATTTACAAACAGAAGGCTTTGGAGTTGGCATTGATTATGCCTATGTAAATTATGGAGTACTTGATTATACACACCAATTTGGACTTAATTTTAGATTTTAA
>CAYVBB010000023.1:0-13280 GCA_964448515.1 uncultured bacterium
TCAATGAAATGGAAATGTGAGAACCGATAAATCCAGTTCCTCCAGTGACAAGAATTTTCATTATGGCCGAATCGATTCCTATCCCCCCCCTCAAGTAATAGCACTCTGTTTTTTGTTCTATTGCCGCAATTTTGAATACGAATAATCACAGAAAACAGGTCAGTGAAAGAATTGATTTCAAATCATTGTTTAGGGAATCGCCTGAATTAGTAAATGTGATTTATTTCAAATAATGAATTTAGAGTAAATTCTTCTCATCCAGGAAGTGAATTATCTTGTCCACTGCATCTTCAGGATTCAAAGAAGTTGTTTCGATAGTAACTTCATTATTTGTTGGTTTTTCATATGGGCTATCAATACCAGTGAAATTCTTTAATTCTCCCATTCTTGCTTTCTTATACAAGCCTTTCACATCTCTTTGTTCTGCGACTTCAATAGGAGTATCAATAAAGACTTCGATGAATTCTCCTTCTTCATGCAAGCTTCTTGCCATCATTCTTTCAGATTTGAATGGAGAAATGAATGAAATAATCGCAATTAGTCCGGCTTCAGTCATTAATTTTGCGACTTCTGCTACACGGCGAATATTTTCTACACGGTCAATTGTTGTGAATCCTAGATCTCTATTCAGTCCATGTCTTACATTATCTCCATCTAAAGTGATAGTATGTTTATTCATCGAATGAAGTCTTTTTTCCAACAAATCTGCGATGGTTGATTTTCCAGAACCTGATAACCCGGTAAACCATAATACGAATGGTTTTTGTGATTTTATTTCAGAACGCGAACCTTTCCCTATTTGCATGGATTGCCAATGGATATTTGAAGCCCTTCTCAAATCAAAATCAATTAAGCCCATACCTACTGTATTGTTTGTCATTCTGTCAATGATTATGAAGCCACCCATCGATCTGTTTTTTCTATAAGGTTCGAAGGGTATTTACCGGTCAAGACTAATATTACAAACACCAATCTCATTGAGTGCTAATGTTTTTGTTGGGGATAATTTGAAACTATTGACATCAATCTTATGCTTAGGCTTAGATGGAGTAACTATTGCAGAAACGCAGTTCATCTTCATGAGATATTGTCGGCTAGGCACCATTTGTTCTTCAGACATCCAAAGAATCTGTGTTTGGAATTGATCTGCAAGGCCACAAGGGGAATCCGCTGAAACAATAACATCACCTCGGGAGGCATCGATCTCATCTTTTATAGTCAAAGTTACTGACATATTTTCTTGGCATTGTTCTAAATCCCCATCATAGGTAACAATCCTCTCCACAGTAGATACTTTACCAGATGGTAATACTCTTACTCGATCTCCTGCAGAAATCCTCCCTCCTGTGACCAAGCCAGAAAATCCTCGAAAATCTGGATTTGGACGATTTACCCATTGCACTGGTAATCTGAATGGTCTTTCCTCGGCTCCACTTTCAATGTCAACATTCTCTAGATGTTCCATTAGTGTTGGCCCATCATACCAAGGAGTATTTTTACTCTTTTCAATTATGTTGTCACCAATTAATGCTGAGACTGGTATTGGCACTACCTCATCCATCTCTAAGTACTCCTCTGCTAAATTTGAAAATTCTTCGGCGATTTCATTGAATACTTCTTCAGAATAGTTTACTAAATCCATTTTGTTGATTGCTAAAATTGCTTTTCTAACTCCTAACATTGATACAATGAAACTGTGCCTTTTGGTTTGTTCTAGAACACCCTGTCTGGCATCAATCAGTAAAATTGCCAAATCTGCGGTTGATGCTCCAGTAGCCATATTTCGCGTGTATTGCTCGTGCCCTGGCGTATCTGCAACGATGAATTTTCTACGATCAGTTGAGAAGAATCTGTATGCTACATCGATTGTGATACCTTGTTCTCTTTCTGCAGCCAATCCATCAACTAACAAGGCCAAGTCAAGATTTTCACCTTGGGTCCCAGATTTTTTCGAGTCGCTTTCCAATGCGGCTAAGTGGTCATCAAACAACATTTTAGATTCATATAGCAATCTTCCAATTAAGGTAGATTTGCCGTCATCAACTGAACCACAAGTGATGAACCTTAGGAGCCCTTTATTTTCGTGTGACTTCAGATAGCCGTGTATATCTTCGGCAATCATATCTGAGATATGGGCCATCAGAAATACCCCTCTTGTTTCTTCTTTTCCATTGACGCACTACTGTCGTAGTCAATGATTCTTCCTTGTCTTTCAGATGTTGTGGTTAACAACATTTCTTGAATTATTTGTGGTAAATCAGCCGCTTCAGATTCCACCGCTCCACTAAGCGGATAACACCCCAAGGTTCGGAATCTAACCTTCTTCATCATTGGTTGCTCATCGGCTTCTATGGGTATTCGGTCATCATCAACTAAGATCAGTACTCCATCTCTTTCAACGACAGGACGCTCTTCAGAGAAGTAGAGCGGTACTATGGGAATTTTTTCTAAGTGAATATACTGCCAAACGTCCAATTCCGTCCAATTTGACAGAGGGAACACTCGAATTGACTCGCCTCTATTTATTTTCGAATTGTAGACATTCCAAATCTCAGGACGTTGATTTTTCGGGTCCCATCTATGTTGTTCTGTCCTGAAAGAAAAAACTCTTTCCTTAGCACGAGATTTCTCTTCATCTCTTCTAGCCCCTCCAAATGCCACATCGAATTTGTGTTTATCGAGAGCCTGTTTTAGCGCCTGTGTCTTCATTACATCTGTATGAATTGCAGAACCGTGGGTAAATGGTCCAATTCCTTGCTCAACACCTTCAGGATTGATATGAACAATCAAATCCAACCCCAATTCTTTGACCATCTTATCTCTGAATGCAATCATTTCACTGAATTTCCATGTAGTATCTACGTGCATTAAAGGAAATGGGGGTTTTGAGGGATAGAATGCTTTCATTGCTAAATGGAGCATAACAGAACTATCTTTCCCCACCGAATAAAGCATGACTGGATTTTCAGCTTCTGCAGCAACTTCTCTCATGATATGGATGCTTTCAGCTTCCAATCTTTTCAAGTGGCTTAATCGGTTCATGGAACCCCCCCTATTGATTCCAACGCGCATGAACAGCATTAATGAAATCTGCTGAGTATTCCATGGGTAATTTATCCACTCCACCTGCCGCAGCTCTTCCTCCTCCGCCAAACCTAGAGCAGATCTCTCCTGCACCGGTAGGGTTATTTTTGGGGGCTCTTAGACTAATTAACAAAGCATTATTCTCCAATTCAGTTGCAATGATATGTGGGATGTCAGGCTCCTCTTCAGCGATAATATGTGCCAAGGTTCCAGAAATGCGAAATGCCCACGCTTCATTCGGGAGAATGATAAATTCTTTGTCTTCCCTTGAAGAAATACATTCTCGTGCTTTGCTGTAATCGGAATCATAACCTTCACTCAATAATTTATACTCATCTGTATCAATGAAAGTTAGAGGGTCCTCTGCCTCTAATAGAGATTGGAATAATTTCTTCGGATTTATCCATAAATCTTCAATATTTCTTCCATAGGAATTGTAATTCAGTAGTCTACCAAGTCTCTTCAGAGAATTAATCTCATCGAGCATTCCGCATTGTTCACATAGGCTGTTTCCGGTTTCGATTATTGAATCTCCAAATGCTGCTACTGCAGCCCATGATTTCCGTTTGCCTTGTAACAATCGGTCTACAATTACGGAAGTACAAACGTCTGGAGATACATCGATGTGTGTAGATAAATTTTCATTTTCAATTTCATCTCCGGGGAGATGGTGATCAATCCAAGTGATTTCGACACCTCTTTCCAACGCGTCTACAACAAGGTCATGATTTCTCGCAAGTGAAATATCCATGGCTAGAATGGAATCTCCTTTTGCCAGTTTTAGATTCTCCAGTAATCTGATATCTCTTTTGACTCCTGTTACAATTATACTTTCCATAGGCTTCTCCAAGCGCATCTGTACCAACGCGCATAGTCCATCTGCGTCGCCGTTGAAAATATCATAGTGGGCCATGATTTTCGGTAAAGGTTGACCTTCTCAAGTGTTTTCTATGAAATTGGCAATTTCTTATTCCAACCATATCGAAAGGGGATTGTTTAATTCAAGACAGTATTGGTGCATTTTCTCAAAAAGATATGTTGGAGTACCGGCGTAGTTTGTCTTGTCAGTTGAATATCCGAATAATGAAATGAACTCGTTAAATATAGAAAAATCCTGCTCAGATTGTAACTCTACGAAAATTATTGGGGATTGATTTATCAGTATTTTTGTTGCACCTTTAATCACTTGAAGTTCAAATCCCTCGACATCAATTTTAATCAATGAAATATTCTCGATTCCTTCCACTAGATTGTCTAAAGTATCCACTATACACTGGGTTCCATCATTGTTTACAATCTTTGTAATGCCACAATTATTGTGATCAACTTGACACAAGTCTACATGCCCAGGTTTATTTGAAATACCCATGTTTGAGATATGAAAAGTTTCGTCGATACAATTTCGTTCCATATTTCGTTTCAATATCTCAAAAATTGATTTTTCAATCTCAAAACAGTAGACCTTACTTGCGGGACAAAATTTGTTGAAGAAGATTGCATGATTACCAATATTTGCTCCGATATCGATGTATACTCCACTCAAATTGTATTGACGTGCTTTTTCTAACAACTTCAATTCATAAAAAGACTTACTCCGCTTGATTTTGTTGAAAATCAAGTCGTCCTTATGATAACCTTCAATCTGAATCTTTTGAGATTCATATTCAAATTCAACAATAGTTGAATCATCCGTATTTTTAGGCATGTTTTCCCCTGTAAATCATACATTTTTTGAGATTGGGTATTTTGTGAAGTAATTTTCCCATCTACTAACGATTGAAGATAATCTGCTGGATTGAGATCTCAAAGCCAACCACTGTACTTGATTAATATGTGTAGCATGATATTGCGGTTTGGCCATACAAGGTGCTGAATCAATGAACAAATGAGAAAGGTCGTAAAGTGTTGAAGAAAAAATGTCGTACAGCGGTAACAATGTTTCCGTATCATTAATCGCATCAGCAAAAATCTCCTTCCATTCTTTATTTGACTTGGCTTCAGCAACGTCTGCTATTCCGATAACAGAATACAGGTGTCCACTCAATGAACTAAGGGGTGTTCCAGTCGGATGCTCTTGGAACAGCCTTGCATTCAACAAAGTGTGTGACATTTCTGGTAACTCCAACATTTTCCGAATCGCTTGCTCAGCTGTAGTATTCAACGCCTCGTTCTTCAATACTACTGCAGACCTCGTTAGTGAAGAAGCAACCAATCCTTGAAGGGCGGCTGAGTACCAACCGCTATCGATTATTATTCCTTGATGAATTACTGGGAAGGGATGTATCCATAAGTGATCATCATCATGTAGATTAGCAAGTGTTTCAACATCATTTTCTAGAATCTTCATCTGCTCATCGCTGAGACCCTTTTCAGAATGGAATCTACTACATAGGGATAATATATCGTTGCACAGGGTTGCAGGACTTATTGCAGTCATTTTCTCTCCTTCGAATACAATTGTATTGAGTGGTATGCCATTTTCATCTCTTTCAACTCCTTCCCATGACTCGACATTGACTTTCAGATAGTTCAAATGAGTTCCTTTGATTGATGCACTATTCACTTTACGATATGTGTAGTTGCCCATTTTATCAATATGAATCGATTTATAATCATAATTTCTGAAACTGAATGGAACATTATTTTTGAAGAAACTAAGAGGTGTATAATCAACTCCATTTATGTTTAACGAATGAGATACGACATCCGGTTTTCCATTATCTCTCATACCTCTACCGAAATTGTACAGTACCGGATTGATTGTATCATTGCTCACTTCTGATATCGGCTGAAAGTTAATCGGTTCTCCGTCACAATTATCCCAGGTTACTGAAACTTGAATTGCTCTAGGGTCAAATCCTACAGTTCGCTTGGGTAGCACTATCCTAAGAGGATGATTCTTTCTTTTGATTTCGATAGGAGTTCCGTTTAAACAACTCACACTGACTTGGTTCGGAGTTTTTCTGAATTTTATATTGACAAATCCACCTGACTTTGCGATATGGGGATCTGGATTGCACACGAATTGAGCTCCAATTTTGTCACCTTTTGCTTCCGGAATAAGGCTGATTGTGTTTTTTTCAAGTGTAGATGAACATGTTCCAACGGCCTTTACTTCCCTAATTATAGCCATATCTTTGCGTATTAATTCTCGTATATATGCGAATCTATTTTTCTGAAGCGATTTCTGCTAACATTCGTTGGTAGCCATCAATTGAATTGATAATCACTTTACTCCAAAGTCTGTGCTCCATGATCCATTTTTGTCCTTCTTTTCCAAGTCTAATTCTCAACTCTTTGTCTAAGATCAATTTGGAAATTTTCCTGCTCAAGTCAAGATGGTCTCCTGCTTCAAAGCAAAGACCAGTTGAATTATCTTCAACAATTTCTTTCAGTGCAGGTAGATTTGAGACGATTACTGGTAAGCCCCTTGCCATAGCTTCGAATGGTTTCAAGGGAGTGACAATTTCAGTCACTCTAAATCCTGGCGGCCTACAAACAGCAAAAATATCGATAAGGTGATAACATTCTGAAACAATTTCTCTTGGGACTGGTCCCGCGATTATTGCAATATCTCCAATACCTGCCGATTCACAATATTCACGGAAGTATTTCTGATTCTTTTCTGTACTAACAATTAGAAGCCTGACATCTAGATTTTCGTCTAGATTCGAGACTGCAGCCGCAAGCGTTTCTAAACTTTCCAAGCGTTGTATGCTTCCAATATATCCAATGACTATGGTCTCTTCACTAAGTTTCAAATCTTCAATGATTGACGATATCAATTCACTATAGCCATCTATTTCATCACCCGTGAATAATTCATCATTTACTGCATTTCGAACGATAGTTATTCCTTCAGCATCAACTCCTCTGGAAATTGCATCTTTTTTCAGTTGTTCACTTATGCAGTAGACATGATCTGCACCTCTAAGTACTCTGTTCTCCATCCGTCTAAATCTTCGATATGGTAATCCCCAAGTTCTCCATCTACCATTGATTACTGCAGTATCTTCCCAAATTCCTCTCATTTCATAAACAAATGGGATGTTCAATTTTCTTGCTACATTCATTGCTGGTAGTCCTACTCTATACGGGGTGTGTGCATGTATCAAGTCGGGCTCTTTTTCTTCGACTAATTTCTGTATTTCTTCTTCGAGCATTTTGATGTATGTCTTTTCAGCAACCCACGATCCTCCCATGGTGAATAATGAACGTATTGGCCTAGTTAGTATTCTTATTCCCCTTCTAACTGCTCTAGTGGAGTGTATAATCGTCCATTTAGTGTTCCAAACAACAACTTTTGGAAAACTGGTTGGTCGTTGAATTTGTTTTGCTTCTGCAGTTGAACTAACTTCTGAAGGGATTTTTTTCTTGCCTCTCCAGGCTATCCATTTGCGAATCAACCCTCGGTTTGAATTTCTATATGCTGGGTGGGCACATCTATGATAGTCAATTCCATCCTTTGTGTGAAAAACTGCCATACTTGTTTTCTCAGGATAATATGGTGAAGTAATTGCAATTGGTTCCACTAGCCCTGTATTCAACTGAGCAATCAACATGTCATGAGTTCTAACTGCGTAGCCATTGATGTTCGGACTACTGTTAGCCAGTACATGCAATACTCGTATACATTCGCTCTGCTCTTCCCCCATCACTAAACCGCCATTCAATTAGATATACTCTGAATTAGTATATCTGCAATTCGTGAAGCAGTGTTGCCATCCCAGTATTTTGGTATATTACCTTCTTTTCCACCTGTCGAAATTATTGAATCAATTAATCCAATAATTTTGTTTGGGTATGTGCCAGCCAACTAATTTGTACATTCAGTGATTGTAATCGGTCTCTCGGTATTTTCTCTCACAGTTAAACATGGTATACCTAATGCAGTAGTTTCTTCTTGTAACCCTCCTGAATCAGTGAGCACTATTTTGGAAGATTCCATCAATGATCTGACCTCTATGTATCCTAATGGTTCAATAATTCTAATTACATCAATTCTTTCTAGATCTTTCATCAAATCCATTTCTTTGGCACGATTAAATGTTCTTGGATGCATTGGAAATACTACGTCCATATGATTTGAAAGATGACTAATCGATGAAATCAATCCCTGGAATGTATCTTTATCATCGACATTTGAAGGGCGATGTAGAGTGATTAGCGCATAATTTTTCTCAGTCAATTCTAACTGTTCTAGAATGTTAGATTGCTTAGCTCTTTTTAGATTGTTGAAGAGGCTATCAATCATAATATTTCCAACAAAGTGAATCCTTTCTTTGTCAACTCCTTCATTTTCTAGGTGCTCATTTCCATCGAGAGATGGCGTGAGTAGAATATCCGCAATTGCATCGGTAACTAATCTGTTGATTTCTTCTGGCATTTTTCTATCAAAAGATCGCAATCCTGCTTCGACGTGAGCACTGGGGATATGCAGTTTGGCAGCTACCAATGCACAGGCTACCGTTGAGTTGACGTCCCCAACTACAACTACCATTGAGGGTGATGACTCCAGGCATACTTTCTCGAATTCAACCATTACTTTGGCTGTCTGAGTCGCATGCGAACCAGAGCCAATTCCGAGGTATATGTCGGGTTCCGGCATTCCTAATTCTTCAAAGAAAATTGTGCTCATTTTTTCGTCATAATGTTGTCCAGTATGCAATAGTAATGTATCGATACCTCTACTTTCTAACTCTGAGTGGAGAGGGGCGATTTTCATAAAATTGGGTCTTGCTCCTACAACTAGTATTATTGGTCCTATTGTTTTCATCAAATCATCTCCTTCAAAATAGAATTCTAATCATTGCAAATTCTATCCATTCAAGGCTTGTCGAGGGTTGAATATGTATTTCTGCCTTCATGATATTTTATTTCAGGCAGCACGTACTACATCATCTTAGTGACATTGCAAAGAATTGAATAATGAATGCTGTAAGCAAGAGACATGTACGGGACTGTCCAAAGTGTATCACCTATTGGTGAATGTATGGTCGAGAAGGAAAATAGAACTCGAGTGAAGATAATTCCTGATAATAATAATGATTCTGATTTTGGGATATCTATTGAATTTCTCCCCACTCCCGAAATTGCAATTTCTGGTGGAGAAATATTTGTTGATTGGAGTTGGGCGCCAAAAACTCTCGATGTAAAATCGAAAGAAGGACATTCTTTGGTATTTGAGAGGAGTGCAAATCCTTTCAGGATAACGATTCCTAAGAGAACAGAGGGATATGATCCTAGGACTATCATCATCGATGCTTGTTGGGACGCAGAACTAAAGAATAAACTTCTAAGTTTAGACAGAGAAAATTTTTCTTTCGATGTTCTCTCAGAAGTATCCGATTCTGAGATTCTACCGATACTTTTTGATTATGGTCGAGGAATGAGGAAGGGAGGCACCCCAACTATAATTTCCAATGCAATAAATGTTAATTCTCAGTTATATTCTCCTATTGCGATTCTTGAGGATAGAAGTAATGAGAGTTATAGGAGATATTCTGACGGATCAATCCATGTTGATAAAATAGGCCCGTACTCATTCAAAGATATAAATCAAGAAACTTCAGTTTCTGACCCCCTGTTGAATTTATCTAGAATGGATGTTGAAACTTGGGAAGGAGTTTACAGAGCAGACGACGGTCTTCTTCATTCGTCAATAATCATAGATGGTATTGAGTATTCTGGCCCCTCCTTCCACGCGTGCTTCTTTGAGTTACTATCTCTGATTGGATCTTCTATTGAAAACGACGAAGATGCAAATCAAGAAGCGATTGTCAAGATTGTAGAGGAAGCAATTGGGCTGATGGATAAAGATGGTCTTTGGAAGTATCAGTATCCTCTAGAAATATCGGGAGAACTCGTCGAAAAGGGTTGGATTTCTTCTCTATCACAGTCATTGGGAGCAATGGGCCTGATTCGAGCGGGTGAACACTTGGGCGACACCTCACTCAAAAAGTATGCAGAGAAGGCAATGAAATTCGTTATGGATGATGGTCCATTAGTCCACCCTTTCAATGGGTGGAAGATTTTCCGACATCATTCAGGAAATAATTCTGCTTGTGTACTTAGTTCCCACTTGTACACTGTGATGGCAATTTCTGATTTGACCGAAGTTATGGGGACTAAGAAATGGAAGGAAATCTTGGACAAGTCCATTCTAGATATGGCGTCCATTGCTCCTCTATATGATACAGGGTATTCATCCTACTATGATTTGTCTCATGTTCTAGATGGAATGCCTTCAAAATTATCTAATCCCCAATACCATTGTACGCACACTATGCAAATGTCTTGGTTGTCGAACAAAATTGATTCTAGCCGTATTTCTGAGCTGGCAAAGATTTGGCGTTCTTACATTTTTGATAGTGAATAAAATTCCAATTCATCTATCAATTATTTTCATTATCTTGTCTTCAGAATAACTACTGATAATTTGTTCAGGTTCGTCTACAGAACTTATCACAATAGTAGTAACAATTGGTGTTTCTTTGGTGTAGAACTCAATTGCTGAGCAAGACCTTCTATCTGTATGGCCGAAATATACCTCGCCCTCTACTATGCGCGGTATTATCTTCTCACCCGTAATTGTTTGACAATATACAGAAACAGTAATCGCTCCAATATCAATTTTAACTGAATCAGCACCTTCTTCGACTTGAACACCATCACCCAAATTTAGTCTGAATGTTCCCTCCACAGACTCATTGCACCAATCAATAATTCTGTAGATTCCTTCTTGATTATCAATAATTACTGACCTGTTTGTTTCGATTCCCTCGAACATATCGCTGGAAGAAATTACTCCATTCCCCCAGTCTCCAACTATATCCGTCATGTTTCCTTTCATATTAGGAAATTTACAAACATATCCAGAGGGGTAGAATAGGTTATGATTTTCCGCCAATCTACAGCTCTTCGTCGCAGGATCGTCTTCAGAATATCCGGATAAACCAGGATCCACAAAAACTTCCTTCCCAGCTACCCAAAAAGTGATCTGTAAATTGTCAAAATGCTTGTGAATTTTTGATAATGATGAGTTATACAGATTTATCTGAACCAAACCTATATTCTTAATTTTTGTTCTGTGGGAGAAATAACCTGAGAGGGGAAAGGAATTATGGCCAACAGAAATCTCTCTACCTTTTATTGCCTTGGATTTGTTTGAGTTGAAAGTATCACCGTATGCCGGAGAAGTCCCATCTGGATAGAAAAACTCTGACATAAATTTATTCATTTTTCTAGCTAATGACTGAATTATTTTACGATTTCCTTCTCCAATAATATTCTCAGTTCTTTTTAATATGTTAGATAGAATCCTTTCTAGGCCTTTGTGATAACCTCCACTGTTTTCGACTGAAACTCCTTCATTTGAGACTAAATTTTTTATCTGAAGAATCATCCGTTTTTCTGCAAATTTTCTTAACTTTGCAGAGCCGGGGAAGTCTAGTACAGAACAAGAAATTAACAAAGCTAAATCCTGAAACAAACCATGGTTGTGATATGGATATTTCTGATTCCTCAGATAGAATACTGGACTCGCTAACAACTGTAAATGAGATACAATTATGTCGCTCAGTAGACTCTTATCTTTCTTTGACAAGTCGGTTCCGATATTACTGTACAATTCTATGAAAACAATGCATCGATCGGCAACAGAGTGATCATACCATGCATATTTGTAATCTTCACTAACCGTCAGATAATCTCTCTCAATCCACTTCATCACAATATCTAGAGATTTTTCTAAATGCCAATCTGTGTTTCCATTTTTCTTATAATCTAACAAAATTAATTTTACTAATTCCAAAGAGTGATACTGTCTTTGGAAAGATGGGTTTGCAGAAATTTCTATTGGAAAAGCCCCGTCCTTTTCCAAAGTAAAACTGTCTGAGTCAGGTAATTTGAATTTCCCTACACGGAATTGCTCTAAGTTAATTGCATACTTTTCTTTCCACGGAAAATAACTGTTAATAACATCGATTTCAGAACTCATAGTCAAAGGTTTCCTATCTTTTGAATAGAGAAACTTGAATTCTTTATCAAGTTCTTCCAAGTTTAATATGGTTCCAGAAATTTTAACCTTAAACGAACTACCATTGGCTTTCACAATCAATCTTACTTTCTTAGCTTCATTCAATTGCATGTCCATATCTCTAAATTTTTTGAATACTGAATAGTCTAGTGAGTTAGGAAAAAAATTTAACATTAGAGAACCAGGAAACCAATCGTGTTTCACAGTCATATAGTGGAATTTATCATGAATGTCCACTATCCCAAAATGAAGTTTCTCAAGATAAAAATCTCCTGCATAATCTTCGATTTCAAATCTCGCCGAGAATAGTCCATCTACTAGTACTTCTGGAGATGAAGTAAAGTATAGATCTGATACAATATCTCTATCAGAACTATTTACTGCTACTTCTAACAGTTCTTGTGTCGCGGATAAAGTTTCTATCTGGCAACCAGAACCAGTGCATTTCCAAAATGGAATGTCATTCATACTCTTTTTTTTAAGACCCATCATTCCAAATCCCTGTATCGAAGTCGTAATTTTGTTCCAAGTTTGCAATATATGTTTCGATTATTTTCTTCTGTTCGGGAAATTCTGAAAAATCAATATTTATCTTTCCTGAACCCTTTGCTTTCCTTCTCTTGTTTTCCATTGGAAACTTAGTAATTGAATCTGGGGTGTCAATTCCAAGGAAATTAGAGATTATTGAGACATACTTCTTGAAGTCCCCAATCATTCCTTCTAGAGGTAGAATTAGGATATTCTCCTTGCTAAAATATTCAGCGTATTGGTCTAATTGTGTAGCATAGTCTGTTAGTGCAAAGAGGTGTTTGTTCGAAGCCCACTTTCCTGAAGTGACATTTTCTAAGGTCATTTCTCCGCGCGACACATGGTGTGCTAATTGCGATACAATTCTCTTATACGGATTTCTGACCATATAGATGATCTTTGCATTAGGAATCATCGCCTTCATCTGGGCTGGAACATTTTGCACTGCAGGGAATTTAGCATAATGTGTTGAAGACTCAAAAAAATATTTTTCATTATTGTTTGAATTACTCCAGTCCCAGAATTGCAAATACTCTTGAATTGACTGTTCTTCAAATTTCTGATTGCCGAAATAACTTGGCTCTTTCTTAACTGGAGATATAATTCCCGGCCATTTTTGGAACATCTTCCA
>CAYVBB010000024.1:0-13268 GCA_964448515.1 uncultured bacterium
GATGTTTTGCTATTAACAAAGCCTCTTGGTTCTGGGATTTTGACAACTGCAATAAAAAAAGGATTAACAAATGACAAAACAAGCTCAGATGTAATAGAACTTATGTCTACGCTTAATCATAATTTATCTGAAATTAATATTAAAATAAATGCATGCACTGATATAACAGGATATGGCCTATTAGGGCATTTAAATGAAATGACTCAAAATAATAATCTATCAGCAAATATTAACTATAACAAAGTTCCATTTATAGAACAAGTTGCTGATTTTGCAAAAAAAGATATTATCCCTGGGGGAACAAGGAAGAATCTGAAATTTTATGGGAAAAATATTTATTTTGATAAATCCATATCTAAATATCAACAGCTTATGATTGCAGATGCTCAAACCTCAGGAGGATTACTTATTTCTACAAATAAAGATAATGTAGAAAAATTAATTAAAACATTAAATAAAAACTCAAAATACAAAACTGTTGAGATAGGCTATTTTTCATCAAAGAAAGAAAAAAATATTATCATTAATAATGAATAAAATTTTTCTTGATAATAATTCTACTACACCACTAGATCCTAAAGTTTTAGATTCGATGACCCCATTCTTTTTAGAAAAATTTGGAAATTCTTCTAGTAAAACACACCATTATGGCTGGGAGGCTGAAGCTGCCGTTGAAATAGCGAGACAACAAATATCAGAATTAATTAATTCTAATGAAGATGAAATTATTTTCACTTCAGGAGCTACAGAATCAAATAATATTTCATTACAGAATATAACTAATTCTAAACAAAATCATATTATTACAATGGCGACAGAGCATAAGGCAATACTTGATATATGCTCTCATTTAGAAAAAAAAGGAATTGAATCATCATTCTTAACTCCCAATAAAAATGGCATTATAGATTTAGATAAATTGAGAGAAAGTATAACAGCTAAAACTGGTTTAGTTAGTATTATGCATGTTAATAATGAAATTGGAGTTATACAACCTATCAAAGAAATTGGAGAATTATGTAAAAAGCATAATATTTTATTTCATGTAGATGCAGCTCAGTCTTATGGAAAAATTAATATTAATGTAAAACAAATGAACATTGACTTACTTTCTATATCTGGTCATAAAATATATGGACCAAAAGGAATTGGAGCATTATATATTAATAAAAAAATTAAAATCAGTCCTATTTTATTTGGTGGTAATCAGGAAAAATTTATTAGACCAGGGACACTTCCTATTCCATTAATAGTTGGATTAGGTACTGCAAGTGAAATTTCAAAAAAAATAATGAAAGATGAATCAAAACATATTCTTGAATTAAGAAATTTACTAATTAATAAGATAAAAGAAAAAATACCTGATGTAATTATAAATGGAGATATAGAAAAAAGAATTTCAGGTAATTTAAATATTAGTTTCCCAAGTCTTAGAGGACAATCAATTGTTACATCATTAAGTAAAATTGCTGTTTCATCGGGATCTGCATGTACTTCTTCAACTCCTAAGCCTTCACATGTTTTATTGAATATTGGACTAAGTAAAAAACATATCCAGTCATCAATTCGAATAGGAATAGGTAGATTTAATACAAAAAATGAAATTCTAATTGCTGCAAATAATATAATCGAAGCAGTTAAAAATAAAACTCGATTTTAATTGTTGCATTATGATTATAAAATATTTCAGCCTTAACATTATCTAAATTATCATTATTATCAAATTCAATTAAATCTTTAGGATTACTAAATATTTTCCCATTTACACCCTTACTCAAACTATAAACAAAATACATACTAGAGGATTTATTAAAATTCCATTTAGTTACAAGATTTAGCATTAAAGAATTATATAAAGAGCTATACTTTATTTTATCATTATCAAAGTTAATTAACTCAGATGATAATCCAGTTATAAGATTAGGATAAATAAAATTTTCATCTGTTTGTTTAATTTCATATAAATCACTATTTTCATCCCAATTATCTCTATGGATAAAATATTCACCGTATAATTGAAAACTTAAATTATTATTATAATATGCTGATAATTGTCCTGTATAATAAACCTCTAAATTATTTGAATTAATAAATAAATAACTATAAGTATCTCTATTACTAAAAAAATTATAACTGTTATTAAATAAATTAATTCCACTAGGTAATTGCCTGATTTTAAGGAAATGATAGGTTTCATAATAATCTAGCCTATCATAAGAAAAACTTAGGTCTATCCATGCTGCAGGTTTAAAAACTATATCAAACAGAATATTATTACCCTTATCATTTATATTATTTTTAAACTTATTTAAATTAATTGAATAAGAAAATATATCAGACTTATTATTATTATAATTAAAAGTCAAAACCATATCATTTGGGGTTTTAATAATTTTATTTAAATCTAAATTATAATAATCATCATAATATTTATCATTATAATGATCACCTTCTTGAGATATCCCTATATCAAAGGCTACAAGATCATTTAGGATGATATTATAGTTTAAAGAAAAAACATTAGATATAACATCTTTAGAATAATTTTCAGCCCTATAATATTGAATTATATATTTAGATTTATTTAATGATTTATAATTATTAATTGAAAAACCCAAATTAATTTTTTTTAAATTATTTCTAAATAAGTAGCCTAAATCATCTATATCAAGAGATTTATCATATTGATTATTTTTGATCCAAAAATCTAAAAATAAATCATTATTATTGAATACTGAAAAAACATCTGTCCTATAGCTTAAATCAAAATTCAAACCATAGCCTTTATCTAAATTATTATCTGACAAAATTGACTGACTATTAATAATCAATTTTTTATCTAAAAGACTTAAAACATAATCTAATCCATATACATTTGAATTTTTATATTCATGATTATAATTGGTTCCTATAAAACCAATTTTAAAATTATTATTTATAATAGATTTATTTATCCTAAAAATAGTTGAATAAATTTTATTATCAATTAAATCATTATCTTTTGGATTAGTATATGCAAATAAGAATCCATAATTATAATTATTAATTATAGAAGTGTATTTAAGAGCTGTATTTAACTCCGTTCTTATATTAATATTATTAGATTTAATATAATCACCGATTCTTCTTGAATAAAACACCTTAATAGGGGTTTCAAAAAATAACGAATTCTCTATAAAAAAACTTCTTTTCTCATCATAATATGTTTCATAAGCTGTGTTATTTATTTCAGAAGCATCTTGATTAATCTGACCAAAATCAGGTTTATATGTCATATCTATAGCAGAAAAAGAATTAGGATTATAATTTAAATCAAAACCCAATTTATTATTAGATTCATTTAAAAGATATATATCTTGGCCACTACTAAAATCAAGACCCGAAATATTACCATCATTTCCTTCTAATAAATAAGGGTAATATTGGTCATCATATTTTTGATTATCATATGCAAAATATGGTCTAATATTAAAACTACTTTTTTGTTTAAAAATAATATTATTTAAGTGGCCATATTGCGATACAATCCCTACTTTCTCTTCAGGTAAAACAACCCATGCCATATATTCATTATTACGTTTTATATATCTAATTAGATTCAATCCCCATGTTTGGTTGGTATTTTTAGAAAATCTAAAAATATCTACAGGTATTTTATACTCTATAGACCAACCAAAATTATCTACAAAAACTTTAGAGGTCCACTCAGCATTCCAATTATCATCTATGTAATCATCATCATATACCAAGTAATCTGATTGAACATTTGAGCTATTTACAGCGAATGCATAACTTGTTTGATGGTCATGATCAGAATCAAACTCAACTATAAAATAATCAGAATTTAAATCAAATGTATCTATAAAATCATCATATGAACCACTTTTAAAAGTAATTTCTTCAGAATTATCATATAATTTTACCCCGATATAAATATTATCACTATCACAAACTATTTTTACACTTGTTTCTCTTGATGGGACCTCTTGAGAACTATAATTTATTGACATAAAGTCACTTAACTCTTTCGCATGATTCCAATCAGGATCATCTAATTTACCATCTATTACAATTTGATTATCTAATAATTTTATCAATTCATAATTTTTCCCAACCTTATATTCTTCATAGGGTTCAGAGAATAAAAAAGATACTATAATTAATAAAAAAAAATTCTTTACAATTTTGTTCATATTATAATTTAACATAAGTAATTATAAATTATTTTAAATAATTAATTTTGTTTTAAATAATAAAAACATCTATATTATACATACCGACTAGTCGGTTTAAAAATATAATCTATGAATATTTGCGTATTAATAAAACAAGTAGCATCTGAAGATTCACCATTATTACTTAATGATGATAAGCTTACATTGAAAACTGACAGTATTAATTTTGTTAGTAATGAGCCAGATACCTATGCTCTTGAAGAAGCATTGCAACTTAAAGAAAAAAATGATGCGACAGTTACTGTTTGTACTCTGGGTCCTGAGTCTGCAAGGCAGGTTCTTAAGGATGCTTTAGCCAAAGGAGCTGACAATGGTATTTTTATTTCAGATGAAGGAATTGATACTTCCTCTCCTTTAACTATTGCAAAGACCATTTCTTCTGCACTTAAAGATAATAATTATGATCTTATACTAAGTGGTCTTCAATCAAATGATATTGGGTTTTCTCAAGTAGGGTTATTAGTTGCTGAATATTTAAAAACATCTCATGCATCATTAGTTATGGGTACAGAAATAATAAATGATGGCTCAGATATAAAAGTAAAATTAGAATTAGAAAATGGTTGGTTTCAATGGTCAGAATTAAAGTTACCAGCAAGCCTAACTATTCAATCAGGTATTAATTCACCAAGATACGCCACATTAAAGGGCATAATGTCTGTAAAAAATAAAGAAGTAAAAGAATTTAACAAAAATGATTTATCTATTTCTGAAAATAATGGATATTCAGTTATAGAAAAATTCACCCCTATAAAATCTAAAGAAACAACTATAATTCAGGGTAGTCCTGATGAAATCAGTGAGCAATTAGCAGATGTATTAAAAAATAAAATAAGGGTGGTTTCATAGTGAAAATTTTATGTTTCATACAAACCTTAGAAGGAAAAGCTAATAATAATTCTTTAGAATCATTATGTGCAGCTCAAAGCATTGCAAAAAATAATAGCGGAGAACTTCATGCCGTTGTTTTTGATAATAATGTGGCTGAGCAATTAAAAGCTTATGAGTTAAACAGTGTTATCTATATCAATAATTCTGAACTTGATAGCTATAACCCAGAATATTATCTTAAATCATTAGAATTGTTAAATAATGAATTAAATCCAGATTTATTAATTTTTGGTCATAGCTATGAAACAAGAGATTGGGTTCCTAGATTAAGCGCAAGATTAGATAAAGCTTTTGTATCTGACTGTGTTAGTATCCAATTTAACTCTGACTTACATTTCATCAGACCGATTTATCAAGCTAAACTCAATGAAAAAATTAAGCTTAACAATCAAGGGATAGTCTCTTTTCAAGCAGGCTCTTATTCTTCTGAAAATATTGCTAGCGGCTCTTGTAACATTGATGAAAAATCACTTGATTTATCAAGCATGGAATTAAAAATTAACCCTGGAGAAAGATTTAAAGAATCAGCTTCGGGTGTCGATTTATCTAATGCTGAGGTTATTGTATCAATTGGTAGAGGTGTTGGTAAAATTGAAAATATAGATTTAGTAAAATCATTAGCTGAAAAATTAAATGCTCAAATTGGAGCATCAAGACCTGTAGTTGATGCTGGATGGCTTGATCACTCTTATCAAATTGGAAGTTCAGGTCAAACGGTATCTCCAAAGCTTTATTTAGCTGTTGGAATTTCCGGAGCAATTCAACATTTGGTAGGATTGAAGGGTTCAAAGAATATTATTGCAATAAATAAAGATCCAAATGCTCCTATTTTTGAAATTTCAGATTATGCCATTTTAGGTGATATATTTGAAATACTTCCAAAATTGATCGAACAGCTTTAAATTACCTCCATGTCATTTAGTTTTATTGAACAAATCACATTGTTTATAATGATTCTATTCTCTATAGGATCTTTCTCTTTTGAAATTTTTAAGAGATTTATTATTGTATCTAAAGGAACAGGCACTTTTAACTTTGACTCATTAGGAATAAGGATTAAACGAGTTTTAGTTGAATTTATTTTACAAAAAAAAGTTATATCACAACGATTTTGGCCAGGATTAATGCATGCTTTTGTATTTTGGGGCTTTATGTTTTTCTCTATAATCACCCTAGATCACTTTTCAATAGGTTTTCATGCACATCTATTATCAGATAACTTTAAATTTTTCTACGGAATATTATTTGGAGTGCCTTGGGCAATATTTGTTTTAGTTGGAATATCATCTCTTGCATATAGAAGGTTTATAATTAAACCTAAATATTTAGGAGATAAAATATCATATACATCAGGATTTGTAGCTCTATTTATTTCAGTATTAATGATTACATATATTATTGATTATATATATGTTGGTCATCATAGTACTAGCTTAGCTATGAAAATAAATTGGTGGATACACGCTATTTTAATTTTAGGTTTCTTAATATTAATACCCAGATCAAAACATTTACATTTAGTTCTATCACCAATCAATATTTTTTTCAAACCAATTTTATCCCCAGATCATAGACCAGTTCCTATCGATATGGAAGCTGATGAAGAAGAACTAGAAAATCTTCTTGGTTCTCTTGATAAATTATCAAAAAATCAAACTCTAGATATTTTTTCTTGTGTAGAATGTGGAAGATGCACTGAAGTTTGCCCTGCTCATAGAGGAGGAGGAAAATTAGACCCTAAAAATCATTTTATATTAAATCTTAAAGATCATCTTTTATCAAATCAATTAGATGCGGTAAATAAAATTGATGTGGAGGCTGGCTGGGAGTGCACTACATGTCAAGCATGTTCTGAGGTTTGTCCTGTTGGAAATGAAGTTGAAAAATCAGATGAAATAAGAAATCTTCAGGTTTTAGTTGAAGGAAATGTACCTCAAGAATACCAAAAAATATTTAACAATCTTCAAAATACAGGGAATCCTGATGGTGCAATGTCAAGTGACTTGACAGATGAACTCCCTGCTTTTGATGGAACACAGGATTTTGTATTGTGGCTTGGATGTTTTGCAAAATATAAAATGGATCCTAAATTCACTTCATCTGTTTATAGCCTTATTAAAATATTAGATAGTGCTAATGCAAGTTATGGAATATTAAAAAAAGAACAATGCACAGGAGAACCAGCAAATAGACTTGGAGATAAACTGACCTACAACATGCTAATGCAGGCTAATTTAGAAGAATTAAAAAATGTTCAAAAAATTATTACAATGTGTCCTCACTGCAGTGTTAATCTAGGAATAGAGTATGCAAAATATGCAAAAATTGATTATGAAGTCTATCATCACACTCAAATCATTGAACAATTTATAAATAATGGAGATATTAAAGTAAATAAAAACAATGCTGAAAAAGTAACTTTCCATGATCCTTGCAACCTTTCAAGAATGATGGGAGAAGTTGAAGCTCCAAGAACAGCTGTTAAATCATGCTGTAGTAATTTTTCAGAATTAGAGGAAAATGGCAAAAACACATTATGTTGCGGTGCTGGTGGAGGACTATGGTGGAAAAAAGAAACAGGTGGAAAAACTCACCTTCCAAGAGCTCAACAAATTGTTGACTCTGGTGCTGAAACAGTAGTGACTGGCTGTAATTTTTGTTTTGGAATGATGAATCAGGGATTAGGACCTTTATTACCTGAAAATAAAAATCCAATAAAAGTTAAAGACGTTGCTGACATTGTTGCTGAGAACCTTCAATAGATGATAGAATGTATTAACAACATCCCAAAATCTATAGTATATAATATAATGTTTGTCCTAGGAATAACACTAATCGTAATTGTAATAAATCGTCAAATAACAAATAAGAAGTGATTTTAATCACATATTTACCTACATAAACCCTTCATAAATATGCATAATAATTATTTATTTGGATAATATAAAAAATAATATTAGTTTCAGACCTTAGTTGAATCATTTGATTTGGCTATTAAGTAGTTATATTAAAAGTTTGTTTAATTATTGACTTTAATTAATTAAGGAGGAGAGAAATAATGAAACGATTAATAATAATGACGACAGTTTTGATGTCATTTCTATTATCAACTGAACCAGATCCAAGAGGAAATTGGAAACTATCTGGTCTTGCTGTTGATTACTTGCACATTGCAAGAGAAACGACACCATTTTTTTTAACTGTTGATTACCCAGAACTTGCTGGAACTTCATTTTCTTCATCAAGCGATTGTGCTTATAGAGTAGATGGAGATGGTAATCCTACTGGTGATGATTCAGGAACTCTAGTTCAAAATCCAAATGCAACTAGTGTTTGTATTCATCTTCAAGATATTCCTGCAGGTGTAATGTTTAATCGATTAACAAATGGTCCATTTACAAATACAGGTCTAGGTGGAATTGGTGTTAATCTTAATGTTAATATTTATGATGGTGGTAATGGAACAATAGCTCAAGGAAGTTTTTATCCAGACATCGAATTATCTGAAAGTCAAGACTGTGTTACAGACCTTCAAATATTTGCTGTTAATGAAAATTTCAGTTGGGAAGTTGGTACACAATCAACCTTTGACAACTCAAATGTATTAGGCATGGATAATGGTCTTTTATGTCTTGGTGATGATGAAGATACTGTTGCCGCTGAATGTGATCCAAACAATGATGAAGCGTGGGGATTTGGTCTTGTTACAGGACTATTTGATGAAACACCTTCAACTCCTGTTCCAGTAAGAGTACCCCCTTATTTACCTTATGTTGCTTTAACTGATGGTACTGTACTTGGATTATCATGTGGAGCATGGTGTCTTGGTGGTGGTACTGCTGCAGTTTCAGGCGCATCTCAAGCTGCTGGTGGTCCTGAAGTTGATGATGCTGGTTGTATTGCAACATGTGGATCTTGGGATTATGCTACAGCTGCAGCTTATGGTAGCCCAGGATGGTTAAGTGGTACTGGTACAAGTTCAAAATTTAATATAAACCAAGGTGCTTCTGCTATGTGTGATACTCCTGGATGTAATCCAGATGTTGATTTTAAATTAGTATGGGACGCTTTAGATAGTGAAGAAACTGGTTTAGGTTTTGGTGATGATCCAGATGTAGATGAAGATGGAGATGGAACTCCTTATGATAGAATATTTGGTGTTCCTTATATTGATGTAACACATCTTAATACAACAAACCCATTATGTGATATATCTGGTGGTTCTGCTTTAGGTAACCCATTTACATTACCTGTTGCTGGGGATATTTTATCTCAATTAGGTGCAACAGTAGGGTGTGATGACGTTACTACAGTTTCAGGACAACAAGCTTGTCAGGAACAAGTAGTTGCTGGTTTTATTAGCGATGGTTGCTTTAATACAGTGCTTGATGGCGTTGAAGCTGGATGTTTAGCACAAGTTTCTGCTGGCGTTGAACAAGGTTGTTTAGATTTAACTTTAGCAGGTACTATTGCTCAGTGTGAAGGTGATGGCACAGGTACTCCTGGAGCTTTTGCTGCAGGTCTTTGTGTTGATGCTGCTGGAAGTGATGACCTTCAAGCAGTTTGTAATGCAGATGTATCTCTAGGTGGTGGATGGGAAAATGCAGTTATTGGATTATGCATGAGCTTAGATGTTGATGCTGCTACATGTGCTGCTGCTGCCTCTGGTGCAGGGCAAATTTTTGATGCTTATTATGCTAATGCTAATGCTACAGCTACTGCTGCTGCTGATGCTGCTGCTGCTGCTGCTACTGATGCTCAAGCTGCTGCTGAAGCTGATCCTGATAATACAGAACTTGCACCTGCTGCTACTGCTGCTGCTGCTGCTGCTACTGCTGCTGCTACTGCTGCTGCTTTGGCACAGGGTGCTGCTGCTGCTAGTGAATGTGATTTACTAGCTGATGATGATTTTGGAGCTGGCGCATGTGGTGCTGTTGTAGGTGGTTTGATAACTGAAACAGATTGTACTGTTTGGGCTGCTGATTTATCTGATAGTTTTTTAAATGCAGCTGCTGAGACTGCAACTGGCGCAGACTGTCCTACTACTTCCGCTACTTTAGCGGCTGGTTTAGCAGCTGGTGATGCAACTGCAATCGCTACGCTTAATGGTATGGCTCTTAGTGCAACTGGTGCTGACTGTCCTACTACTGCTGCTACTTTAGCTGCTGGATATGCATCAGATGATGCTACAACTTTTGCTGCAACTGTAGCAACTCTTGATCCAATGGCTATGGGTGTAATTGGTATGACTTGTTCTGATTATGGAACAAACTTCACAGATGATTGTTTAGAAACAGCTGGAGAATATAATCTTGATACAGATACTGAAATGTATCTTTTCAAACCAGGAGCTGGATTAGATACTTGGGGTAATTTCTTCACATATAATGGTGCTGTTTTCTCAAGTTTAGCTAGTGTAGCTGGATCTATGAATGATAATGGTGATGCACTTTCATTAATTCCATGTAATGGCTCATATGATAGTTTTCCTTTATCTAGTTTAACTGCTGATGATGATACGAATGCAGCTTTAATTAGTGGTTTTGTTGCTACGTGTAATCCTCATTTAATGGTTAATGATTCAAAATGGGATTTTGATTCTGCAAGCCTTACAGATCCATCATATGATGGTAATTTAGGTGGTAGATTAACAATGACATTTGAACCAACATGTGTTCGTGAACTTGAAGCACGTCAAATTGTGGCTGAGTTTGTTGATTTAACAGACCTATGTGACCATAGTGGTGATGTTGATTATTCTTGTGCTGCATATGACTGGAACTATAATTTCTTAGCAGATGTAGATGAAGATGGTATTGATGCTGCAGATTGCGAAGCATTTGCAACTGCAACAGATCAAGCATATGTTGTTAATAATGGCTATGTGTTACCAAGTTGTGATGATGAAATTACAACTAACTGTACAGAATATAGCGCAACTGTAGTTTGGAATGCTGTATACAATATGTGCGGTGATGGTGATCCTAATGACTTAATTGATTTAGGTCCTGATGGATTCTGTGCTTTAGCTGTTCCTACTGGTGCCTTTGGTGATCCAGCAGGTGCTGCAGCTATGCCAACATGTCTAGGCTACTATGACCTTCAAGGAGGAATTCCTTCATTTGAGCAAAACTGTACTGTAGGTGATGGAACTGTTTCAGTTACTGATGTTGTTAGAATTATTAACCATATCATAGGTAACGATTCTTCCTTTGGTGATAGTGTTGATCAGCTTGGTGGTGAAGCTGCTTGTGAAGCTGACTATAATGACGATGGTAACATTAATGTTGTTGATGTTGTAGCTATTGTTAATTATATACTTTCTTCTCAAGGTGGAAGAGTCGCTGATGCTAGTGAAGCTTCAATATCAATTGAAAACGATAAAATCGTTATTAATGCTGATGGATATATTGGCGCTGTTGATATGATAGTTGAATTCACTGATAACTTTAGTTTTGATATAGCAGATGGTTTTGCATCAACATCTAGAGTTAATGGAAACAGAGCTCATATCATTTTAATCGGTGATAAAGATGGTATTTCTGATGTATTAACAATGACTTCAGGTAAAATAGTTGGCATCGAAGAAGTATTAGTTGCTAATTCATCTGACTTTGTTACAACAAGTATTAACCAACCTTCAATATTTAGTGTTGGTGCAGCTTATCCTAACCCTTTCAATCCATCAACAAATATCTCATTAGTATTAAATGCTAATGCAGATTTATCTGTTAAAGTATATAACTTAACAGGTCAATTAGTTGATGTTATTGCTGAAGGTAACTATAGTCCTAGTTCTTACAATTGGACTTGGAAAGCTGAGAATCTAGCTAGTGGTGTTTACTTTATAAAAGCACAAGTAGGTTCAGAGGTTAGTACTCAAAAAGTAATGTTATTAAAATAATTACTTTTTAATTTAATTAAAAAAGCCCTCTTTTAATAAGGGGGCTTTTTTTTTATTTTAATTTATGCTTAATCTCCCTTAGATTTATAGCTGTATTTCAATGTATTTAAAAAATAAATATACTATTTTTGTACTTCTTATTTTTAACAGCCTTTTTTCTGAGTCTATCATAAAAGGAATAGTTAAAGATAGTCAAACAAATAATCCTCTGATTGGTGCCAATGTTTTTATTGATGGCACTGATATGGGAAGTCCTTCAGATGTGAATGGAGCATACTTAATTAGCAATGTCCCTTCATGTGAATCATGCAATTATACTCTTAAAGTTCTTTACATAGGATATCAAGAATATGATATGAAAATATTAATAGATAAAGATAAAGAGTATACGATAGATTTATACATAGATCCATCATCATTAGAAGTTGAGACTACAACAGTAACAGCAAAAAAAAGAGTTGATAAAATCACAGATGCACCTGCTTCAATTGAACTTGTAAGTGCAAAAGATATTAAAAGAGAGGAATCAACAAACCTAGGGGGATATTTAAAAGGTCTTAAAGGAGTTGATTTTACAGCGAGTGGTGTAAATAACTACAGTATATCAGTTAGGGGCTTTAATAGTAGTTTTTCAACTAGATTACTAACACTTACAGATGGAAGAGTTGCAAGCATACCAGCATTAAGGGTTGTTAATTATAGTACAGTTCCTCAATCAAGTAAAGATATAGAAAGTATCGAAGTTGTTATTGGGCCTGCAACAGCACTCTATGGTGCAAATGCACATAGTGGTGTTGTTAATATTACATCTAAATCTCCTGCTACTTCTGAGGGGATAGATATTAGTGCTTCATCATCGATAAATGATGATAGAGATTTATATAAATTCTCAACTAGATGGGCACATAAACTATCTGATAAATTAAGTTTTAAATTATCAGGAATGTATTTACAAGCATATGAATGGGAGTTTATATCTGACGAAGAATATAAAAGACACAAATACCCATGGAGTGGACATCCTTCAAGAACTTTTGATAAAAAAGATAATAATCCCTGGGGTTTAACAACTCACTATTGGAACCTTGTTGCAAAAGATTCTACTTATCATAATTATTACGTTGGTGATGCAGACATTGAATACAATGAGTATGTTGATAATGAAAATGACTGCAGAACAATTGAAGGATATGAGTGTGAGTTAATAGAAAAATATATTTGTGATGGTGAACCAAATG
>CAYVBB010000025.1:0-13154 GCA_964448515.1 uncultured bacterium
CAGATGAACCTGTTAGAGAAGGTATTGTTGCTATGATAGGTCCATTTATTGATACTATAGTAGTATGTTTCATGACAGCTTCAGTTATATTAATTACTGCAGATATAAATCCTCTTTATCAAGTAGGAGGTGGAATTAATGGAGCTGAACTTACTTCTGCTGCATTTGGAAGTGCTATATCATGGTTCCCTTATATACTTTCTATTGTTGTATTTCTATTTTCATTTAGTACAATGATATCATGGTATTATTATGGTGATAAGGGATGGAAATATTTATTTGGAGCATCAACTATTAAAGTTTATCAAGGAATTTATCTAGGTTGTGTAGTATTAGGATCTGTAGCATCTCTAGGTAATGTAATTGACTTCTCTGATATGATGATATTATCGTGTGGTTTTCCTAATATTATAGGGTGCATGTTTTTATTACCAATTTTAAAAACTCATCTAGAAGATTACTGGGGACGATATAAAACTGGTGAATTTAAAACATACAAATAATTGAATAACAAATCTAAATTTTTAACTTTTGCTATTCAAATAGCTAAAGAAGCAGGAAAAATTCAAATGGAATATTTTGAACATATTTCAGCAATAGAGAAAAAATCTACCAATATTGATTTAGTAACAGAAGCTGATAAAAAATCTGAAGATTATTTAATAAATCAAATAAAAACTAAATATCCAAATCATTCTATCTTGTCAGAAGAAACAGGTAACATTGATAACAATCGTGACTATCTTTGGATTATTGATCCTCTAGATGGAACTACAAATTTCGTACATAATCTTCCTATTTTTTCTGTCTCAATTGGATTAGTAAATAAAAACAAAGAATGCATCTGCGGAGTTGTTTATAATCCAGCGGCTAATAAATGCTTCTACGCTGAAAAAAATAAAGGATCATATCTAAATTCAAGAAAGCTTAAAGTTACTTCAAGTAATACTTTAAGTAAATCTCTTTTAGCTACAGGATTTCCTTATTTACATGATGATAAGTATGATCTATCATTTGAAATATTTAAACAATTTTATGATAAAACCAGAGGTATACGAAGACTTGGATCAGCCTCATTAGATCTTTGTTTTGTTGCTATGGGAAGATTTGATGGATATTATGAATTTGGCTTAAAAGCCTGGGATATATGCGCGGGAAGCCTTATTGCACACGAAGCTGGTGCTATGCTTTCAGATTGGGATAATTCGCAATTACCTTATGATGGTTCAAGAATTTTAGCTACTAATAAAAAGATACATAATGAAATGGTGGCTATCTTAAGCAATAAAAATTATGACATATTTTTTAAATAGAATTTTTTAGCTTTTCTACATTAGTAGTTATAAGATTCTCAAAACTTTTATTTTCATTAAATAATCTTATTTGTTCACCATAATATGAATGACGTTTTTTAATTCTAGATAGAATTCTATCCATTGAATCTGATACATTCAATCTATTAATTTCTGGTTCAAGTGCAATAATTGTATTTTTAATTACAGTAGTAATATCTTCTTGATTTCCTTCAGAATCTAAAATAAGCTTAGCATCAATACCATATCTAGTTGCTCTCCATTTATTTTCATGAATTATCCAACTATCTAGATAAGGTAATTGAGTACCATTTTCATAATGATTACATAAGCCCACAACTAAAGCTTGAATTAATGCAGCTAGATCTTGAATAACTTCTAAATCTGGGATACTATCACACACTCTTATTTCAACTGTTCCATATCCAGGATGAGGTCTAACATCCCACCATATCTCTCTAATTGATTCTATTGAATCTGCTTGTATTAAAGTTCTCATTAATTTTTGAAACTCACTATAATTAGTTAAATCAAGTGGAATTCCTGTATTAGGTAAACTTTGAAAGATTTTTGTTCTTGTTGATGCTAAACCTGTCTCTTCTCCCTCAAAATAAGGTGAATTTGCAGATAACGCAATTAAATAAGGTATATACCTTCTCATTCCATTTACTACAGCAATAGCCATTTCACCTGTATTTACACCAACATGAACATGAATTCCTGTAATAAGCAATCTTCTTAGCGGCCATTGCATTCTATCTAAAAAATCTAAATATCTCTTGTTTTCTGTTACTGATTGCTCAGAAACTCTTGAGAACGGATGTATTGGCATAGATAATAATTGGATATTATTATTTTCTGAATAATTAATTGCTTCATTAATCTTTGGAGCTATATCAGATATTAATTCTTTCGGATGATTACATACATCAGTCGTAATCTCAATTATACACTGTAACAATTCTTCCTTGAAAAAATTATTATCTTGAAATTTTTTTAAAATTTTAGGAGCACCATTAGTTAAAGCTAAACTATCCTTATTAATAGTAAATAGCTCTAACTCTAGACCAACAGTTGGTTTTGGAGATCCATTAAATATAGTCTTATTTATCAATTTACTTTTTCCATTATTTTAGAAAAGCTAGTATTATAGGCCTTAGATAGTTGCTTTTTAGAAACATCTATAGAATCATTAACTACGAATCTACCATTATTTATAACTTTACCTATTGTTTGAGTCCTAACATCATATTCCTTAGATAAATGCACTAAATCATATAGTTTTGTTTCATTTATTGATACTATAATCAAACTTGAACATTCACCAAAAAGCAATTCATCAATTCTCATCTTATGTTCAAGGTTAATTTCTGCACCCAATTTATCTTTAGAAGATAGTATGCATTCAGATAATGCTATTGAAATGCCACCATCTGATACATCATGAGCAGAATTAATAATTTTTTGATTAATTAAATCTAAACATAAATTTTGAACATTAACCTCATCAACTGTATTAAAATTAGATAATGGACCTTCAACTTTATTATAAAACTGTTGTAAATATGTAGAACCACCTAATGAAGGATTAATATTACCAATAGCAACTATTAAATCACCTTCTTTTTTAAAACCCATAGTCATATAATTTGAAATATCTTCAATAAAACCAACCATCCCAATAACAGGAGTTGGATATACAGCTGAATGTATAGTTTCATTATAAAAACTAACATTTCCACCTGTAACTGGAGTATTCAAAATTCTACACATATCTCCTATTCCTAAAACAGCCTCTCTAAATTGCCAATAGATTTCAGGATCTTGTGGGTTACCAAAATTTAAACAATTTGTTATTGCAAGTGGCTTAGCTCCAGTACAAACAACGTTTCTAGCAGCTTCAGCTACAGCCATCATTGCTCCTTGCCTTGGATTTAAATAAACATGTTTACCATTACAATCAGTTGATACTGACAAACCCTTTTTAGTATTCTTAATTCTTATTACTGCTGAATCAGAACCAGGACCTAATACTGTATTTGTCCTCACAGTAGAATCATATTGATCATATACATACGATTTTGAAGTTATATTTGGATTTGACAACAAGCTTAATAAACTTTTATTTAAATCTTTCAACATATCATATTTTTCAACATTATATGTGTTTATTTCATTTAAATAGGAAGGAACCTCATAAGGCATATCATATTGGGGAGCATCTCCACCAAGAACTAAACTTTCAGTTGGTATATTTGCTACAAGTTCATCTTGGTGAAAAACTTCTAAATTTCCTGTATCTGTTACTATACCAACTTCAGTACAATCTAATTCCCATTTTTTGAAAATATTTTTTAGTTCATTCTCCGTTCCTTTTTTTACAACAACAAGCATTCTTTCCTGAGATTCAGATAACATTATTTCATATGCATTCATATGTCTCTCTCTTAAGGGTACTAAATCCAAATTTATTTTTATACCAGTTTTTCCTTTAGCTGACATTTCAGAGCAGGAGCATGTAATACCAGCAGCACCCATATCTTGCATACCAACAAGCCAATCTTTACCAGCAAGTTCTAGAGATGCCTCAAGCAATAGTTTTTCAGTAAAAGGATCTCCAACTTGCACATTAGATTTTTTTGATTCAGTTTCTTCAGTTAATTCTTCGGATGCAAAAGTAGCTCCATGTATTCCATCTCTACCTGTTGATGAACCAACAATAAATACTGGATTTCCTACTCCTTCAGCAATAGCACTTATTAAATCTTTAGAATCCATTATTCCAACTGTCATTGCATTTACCAAAGGATTACCAGAATAACTATCTTCAATAACGACCTCTCCACCAACTGTTGGTACACCCAAACAATTTCCATAATCAGCAATACCCTCAACAACATGTTCTAACAAAAATCTATTTCTTGGAATATCTAGACTTCCAAATCGAAGTGAATTTAATGATGCAATTGGACGAGCACCCATAGTAAAAACATCTCTCATTATTCCTCCTACACCAGTAGCTGCTCCCTCATATGGTTCAACAGCTGATGGGTGGTTATGAGATTCAATTTTAAAAGATGTTGCTAAGCCATCTCCTAAATCAACTAAACCCGCATTTTCTTCGCCTGCATCAACTAATAATTTTTCACCAGTTCTTGGTAATGTTTTCAGCATTTTTATTGAACTTTTATAAGAACAGTGCTCGCTCCACATAACTGAATAAATACCAAGTTCAACAAATGATGGTTCTCTATTTAAAGTATTCTTTATTTTATCATATTCATCAATTGATAAACCATGTTCTTTTGCTACCTTTAAATCAACTTCTGGATACTTAAACTTTTCTTTTATCATTTTATACCTTTTCTAATTGAGCCGTAAAATGTCTCAAGTATTTGGATTGTTTGATTATTTTTAATCCGGTAAGATTTTTTCTGTTTTTAAAAACTTCTATAATGACTTCTATAACATAATCCACATGACTTTGTGTATATGTTCTTCTAGGCATAGCTAATCTAACAAGCTCATTGTCTGAATAAAAGTTTTTGCCATCTGCATCTACTCCACCAAACATTAAACTTCCAATCTCTGAACATCTTATACCGCCTTGAAGATACAACTCACATGACAAAACCTGACCAGCAAACTGTTCTTTAGGTATGTGATTTAAAAATAATGATGCATCAATATAAATAGCATGACCACCTGTTGGTTGTAAAATTGGAATATTTTGTTCCAAAAGTTTATTACCTAAATATTCAATAGATTTAATTCTATAATTTAAATAATCAGTATCCATAGCTTCATTTAGACCTATTCCAATTGCTTCTAAATCTCTACCTGCCAAACCACCGTAAGTTGGAAAACCTTCCGTTAAAATTAATAAATTTTTATTCTTTTCTGCGACAACTTCATTGTTAGTACATAAAAAGCCTCCTATATTTACAATAGCATCTTTCTTTGCACTCATTGTACAACCATCTGCATATGAAAAGATTTTATTCACTATTTTTTTGATTGACCAATTCTTATACTTTTCTTCTCTTTTCTTTATAAAATATGCATTTTCAGCGAATCTGCAAGCATCTATATATAATGGGATATTATACTTTTTAGCTAATTTACTAACATCCATAATATTTTGCATTGATACAGGTTGACCACCACCACTATTATTTGTAATTGTTAACATAATAAGTGGAACTTTATTTAAATCCGTATTATCTAATAATTCCCTTAGTTTTTTAGTTGACATATTACCTTTGAAAGGGAAAATAGACTGAGTATCTTTATATTCATCATCTATTAAATCGATAGGTTGAGCGCCTTGAAATAAAATATTTGCTCTTGTAGTATCAAAATGTGTATTACTAGGAACAATATCTCCTTCACTACACAATGTTGAAAACAAAATTCTCTCAGCTGCTCTTCCTTGATGTGTTGGGAGTATATATTTATATCCAAAAATATCTCGAATAGTATCTTTAAAAAATAAATAACTATTACTTCCAGCATAAGATTCGTCACCTCTCATTATACCAGCCCATTGATTTGAACTCATAGCACCTGTACCAGAATCTGTTAAAAGATCAATTATAACATCATTTGATCTAACTTGGAATAGATTATAATATGATTTATCAAGAATTTTTTTTCTATCTTCGATAGAATTCATTTTAATTGGCTCTACTGACTTAATTCTAAATGGTTCAATAATTGTTTTCAAAGCTCTCCTTTTATGTAATCTAATTTATATGAATAAGTACCTTCATCAATTAATTCAATTTTAATAATATCATCTGGCATAACAGGTCCATTAAGAGCAAACCACTGCCTAAGACCTTTTGTAAAATATCCATTTGATGTTAAATGAGTTTTAATATTCCCAACATTAGTTAACAATATAAAATCGATATTTATACCTGGAAAAAAAAATCTATATTTTCCAGGTATATAAATTCTATTATACATATTCATTGTATGAACATCTTCTTTTATTTTTAATTCAATATTACTAACATCTTCAGGATGTAAATCCCACAATTCTATTTGTTCTTCATTTACATTACCATGAATAGTTATTTCTAAATCCTGACCATTATTAAGATTTATCACTTCTGATATAACATCAGGTACTTTTATATAAAAATCATTTTTTATTTTCGATACTTTTACTCTAATTTTTTTCATTTAAAAAAGTGTTAACTCGTTATTTAAACTTTCCTCTTGATCATTATCTGAATCAATTTCAGATAAAATTTCTTTAAATCTAAAGCCACTCATATGAGATTTATTATCAAGTCTCTTACCAATTGACTTATATCCTTTTATATCAATAAAATCATTTATATTTACTTCTTTAGAAATTTTTTCATTATTTTTTAATTTATAATTATAATTAATAAATAATTGATTATAATTAGAAACCAATTTGAACCTCGTGAGTCAGATATTAAACTAAACTTTTTATCAACCATTAATGTTTCTATTTTAAATCTTTTTATATAATATTGCTTATTTTTACCATCTTTGTATAAAAGAGAATATATTATATCAGGATTAAATTTTTCAATAATAAAAATTTCAGACATCTTAAATCTCTTATTTAGATCACACTCTACGACTTCATAGTTACCTTCTTTATAAAAAATAATAATCTTATCCTGTGAATTAAAACTACCTAAATATATACCTCTATTTTCTAAATTAATTTTTCCAATATTTTTATCTACCCATAATTTTCTCCCACCTAAAGTAGATTCACCTATAGCTTTCCTTGCAATTCTTCTAACAGTATACTTTGTTAGTATATTACCTTTTGATGATTTGTTTTTTATTGCTAAATCCTTAAAATCGTATTCAAAAATTTTATTTTTAGCTTTAGCCTTATTATTTAAATAAATATTTATAATTTCAGATTCACTATTTGGATTAGCTGTAAAATATAATATTTTACTACCATCATTACCTTGAGTGAGATTATAAAATCTATCTCTAATTAAAGAAGGAATTGAGAATCTTTTAACATAGGAATTTTTTGTTTTACCATCTTTATAAACTATATTATAAATCATATGACTATCATTTTTTTTCCAAATATCAATATGATTAATATTTTTACCTATATATTTTTTATCACTAATTTTTGTAACCATATATCTACCATCATCTAAAAATATAATTATATCATCAACATTAGAACATTTATCAACAAAGTCATCTTTTGATAATTTCGTACCAATAAAACCTTCCTTTTTATTAACAAATAATTTTTTATTTGCTATTGCTACACTTTTAACTGAGATTGAATCAAATTCTGAAATTTCAGTTATTCTTAATTTATCTTTTCCATATTTATTTAATAGATGCTCGTAATATCTTATAGTATATTCAACAATATGCTTAATATCATTATTCAATTCTTCTATTTCATCTTCTATATTCTGAATATTGTTTTTTTGTTTTAACTTATCATACTTAGTTATTTTTTTTATTTTAATCTCTGTTAGTTTTGAAATATCTTCATTAGTTATTTCTCTTTCAAATTTTTTCTTAAAGGGCTCTAATTTTTTAAAAATTGTATTGATAATTAAATCCCATGTATCACATTCTTCGATATCTCTATAAATTCTACTTTCAATAAACACCTTTTCAAGAGAAAGAATATGCCATTTTTCTTTTAAAACCTTTAATTTATAATTAAGCTCAAGTTTTAAGAATCTCAATGTATTTTCTGTTGATATTTTTAATAATTCATTAACTGTAATAAATTCTGGTTTATTATTAACAATAACACAACAGTTAGGAGAAACTGATATTTCACAATTTGTAAAAGAATATAAAGCATCTATTGTCATATCTGGAGATACTCCTTTTACTAAGTTTATAATAATTTCAATTTCTTCTGCTGTATTATTTTCAATGTTTTTTACTTTTATTTTTCCAGAATTATTAGCTTTAACAATTGAATCAATCAAGTTAGTTGTTGTTGTATTATAAGGAATACTAGAAATTTTCAATGTATGTTTATCAACAATATCAATATGAGATCTAACTCTTATTTTTCCACCCCTTTTACCATTATTGTATTGTGTTACATCTATTAAACCTCCAGTTTGAAAATCAGGAAAAATTTTGAATGGTTTTTCTTTTAATATTTGAATAGAGGATTTTAATAATTCATTAAAATTATGCGGTAAAATTTTTGTTGATAAACCAACAGCAATTCCTTCAGCACCTTGAGCAAGAAGCAAGGGGAATTTCATGGGTAGTGCAATAGGCTCATCTTTTCTTCCATCATACGATGGATTAGTTTGAGTTATGGGCTTATTAAAAGCTACTTCAAGAGCAAATTCTGAGAGTCTTGCTTCAATATATCTAGGAGCTGCAGATCTATCTCCTGTTCTAACATCTCCCCAATTACCTTGAGTATCAATTAACAAATCTTTTTGACCTAAATTTACTAATGCATCTCCTATTGCAGCATCACCATGAGGATGATATTGCATGGTATTACCAATGATATTAGCAACCTTATGATATCTTGAATCATGCATTTCCTTCATTGAATGTAATATTCTTCTTTGAACTGGCTTTAAACCATCTTCTATTTTTGGAACTGCCCTTTCTAATATAACATATGAAGCATATTCTAAAAACCAATCTTCATACATACTTGAAATATTTCTATTATCTGTATTTTTATTTGACATTTATAAATTATCTACCATTAAATTCTCAATTATAAAATTTTGTCTATCTTGTGAATTCTTTCCCATATAGTAACTCAATACGTCTTGTATAGATGTATTTTCTCTAAAAATAACAGGTTCTAATTTAATATTTGAATTAATGAAATTTTTGAACTCACCTGGTGAAATTTCACCTAATCCTTTAAATCGTGTAATTTCTGAATTAGATGATAATATATCTATAGCATTATTTTTTTCTTTCTCATCATATGCATATATTGTTTTTTTCTTATCTCTTACCCTAAAAAGCGGTGTTTTTAAAATATAAACGTGACCATTTTTAACTATTTTAGGATAAAACTGTAAAAAAAATGTTAACAAAAGCAATCTTATATGCATTCCATCAACATCAGCATCAGTCGCAATAATTATTTGATTATATCTTAAATTATCCAATCCATTTTCAATATTTAGAGCATGTTGTAATAAATTAAATTCCTCATTTTCATAAACAATTTTTTTAGTTAAACCATATGAATTAAGAGGTTTACCTCTTAAACTAAAAACAGCTTGATTTTTAACATCTCTAGATTTTGTAATTGAACCTGAAGCTGAGTCACCCTCTGTGATAAAAATTGATGTATTTAAACGAAGCTCATCATCAATATTACTATCATTAAAATGAAATTTACAATCACGTAATTTCTTATTGTGTAAATTTGCAGTTTTGGCTCTTTGATTAGCAATTTTTTTAATACCTGATAATGCTTTCCTTTCTTTTTCAGATTGAAGGATTTTCCTTAATAACTCATCTGAAACATCAGTATTCTTATGCAAATAATTATCTAAATGTTTTTTAATAAAATCATTAATAAAAATTCTTACTGTCAAACCTTCTTCATTTATATCAGTTGATCCTAATTTTGTTTTTGTCTGAGATTCAAAAATTGGATTTTGTATTCTTATACTTATTGAAGCTATTATAGATGCTCTTATATCGGATGCATCAAAATCTTTCTTATAATAATCTCTTACTGTTTTAACTATAGCTTCTCTAAATGCTGCTAAGTGTGTCCCACCACTTGTTGTATTTTGTCCATTAACAAAAGAATAATACTCTTCACCATATTGATAGCCATGACTTATAGCAGCTTCTATATCATTATCTTTTAAGTGTATTATTGGATATGAAATCTTTTGATTTTCTGTATAATTAACAAGTAAATCCTTCAGACCATTTTCAGAATAAAATTTTCTTTTATTATAATAAATTGATAAACCAGAATTTAAATAAACATAATGTAATATTTGTGTTTCAACATAATCATTAATAAAATTAAATTTTTTAAAGATTTCTGAATCTGGAATAAATTCAACAATTGTTCCATTTTTTAGATCTAAATCATTAGATTCTTCTTTTTCAATTATTTCTCCACGATTATATACTAATTTTAAACTTTTATTATCTCTAACCGATTCTATTTGGAATCTTTCAGATAGTGCATTGACTGCTTTTGTACCAACACCATTTAAACCCACTGATTTTTTAAATACTTGAGAATCATATTTTCCACCAGTATTTATTTTAGACACACAATCTTCTAACTTAGATAAAGGTATTCCCCTTCCATAATCTCTGATCTTTATTGTATTTTCAACTAATTCAACTTTAATTTTTTTCCCAAATCCCATTATAAACTCATCAATTGAATTATCTATAATTTCTTTAATTAATATATATATACCATCATCAATTGAAGAACCATCACCCAGTTTCCCGATATACATACCTGGACGTAGTCTAATATGTTCTTTCCAATCTAAAGATTTAATTGATTCTGCAGTATAATTAGTTTTATTGCTCATATTTATTTAATAGTGTAATAATTAACATAGCCATAATTAAAAATTTTATCTAAAAACTCACCCCTACTATAATTGTTACTTAACAAACAATCTCTTTCATACAAACGCAATAGATGAAAATAAGTCAATAATTGTTCTATATGAAAATTCTTCAATTCAAATGCATGAACAAAAAGATTTCTAGATTCATTTTTAGATAAAAATACATCTGATTCAAGAGAGCTCACTATAGCTTTTTCATCTAAATTATCAATATAGATATCTTGCAATATTGCTACTTCAATATTCTTTAATAATTCTAAATAGAAAGCTATTTTATTTAAAGTTGAATCGCCATTTATGTTGTTTACATACATATCATATAAAAACAATGATAGCCCTAATGTATAAAAATCATTTTCAATTACTCTTAATTCATTATAATTACTGTTTAATGAACTATATATATTATGCATAGAAAAAATTCTTTCAAAAATCAAATTTATTGAATAATAATCATTAAGTGGGTAAACATAAGAATTATCATTTATTATAAAATTATTATTCAAGTAATAATAATTAGTTATAATTTCATGATCCTCTCTTAATCTAATAAATGATAATGTAGTATCTATTTTTTCTGATCTAATTCCTTTATAAAAATTAACTATCTCTTTATAATTGGAAACAATATTATCAATTAGATTAGTTTTAGAAAAAGTATTAGATTTAATTTTATTATTTATAACCCACTTAACAACATCTAAAGTATCAGAACTATCTACCCATATTGGCTCATCATTAAAATCTAAATATATTTTAAGACTTTCATTAAATATCTCATTCTTTAAGGTTTTACTTTTGTTCTTTAAATATGTAATACTTGTATCGTAATTATAATCCTCATTACTAAACAATTCATCTATATATAAAGAATAACTATTAACATTATTTTTTAAATATTCAATGCTAGATGAATAATTATAATCATAATTAGCCCAATTATTATACTTATTCAATTTATATATTAATAAATCAAATAAATTATCTAAATCCATATAATTATCATCATTAATTGATAATTCTATTTTTAGAAAATCAATATACTTTAATAAAATACTATAATTAGAATTAAATTCTTCTAATATAGTAGTATTATAATCAGAATTAATTTTATCCTTTGAAATATCTAAATATTTTATAACATCAATTAAGTGAGTCTTTAAATTTATTATTTTTTCAAAATCAACTCTATCACTATTATTTATTACAAAAAATAAGGAATTATAAACATTTACAATAACATCATTAATATTAAAATCTAAAGTTTTGTTATTTATATTTAATACACGAAGTTGATTAATAATTTTTATTAATATTTCATAATCAACTCTATTGTCATACCTTAAATCATTTATATTGATCTGGCTAAGTTCTAAATCAAATCTATTAATATCTTCAATATAGTCATTATTTAAAAAATTACTCTTCACATTGAAATATGACAAGTCATAGTCAAATTTTTTAGTTATATGATTTTTATGATACCAATCTACAAATGCATCTTTTAATAGTAAAAAGTTTTTAGAATTTTTTGAATTGCAACTTATAATTAAAAACAAGATAACTATATATGTTTTAAAATTCATTACTTATGCCAACCTATATTTGATCTTAGTTTTTCTGAATAGGATTGTTCATTATTAAATTTTAAAAACTTAGCTGATACTGTTGATTTTTTAATAACTATATTTGATGAGTTTTTAATTATCCGTGATTCTTGGCCATCAGCTGAAACCATAATATTAGAAGAATCTGGACATTTTACATTAATAATATCTTTATCACTTAAAATAATTGGCCTAGATGATAAAGTGTGAGGTGAGACTGGAGTTATAATATGACAATCTACATCATAGGCAACAATTGGTCCACCAGCAGATAAGGAATAAGCAGTTGAACCTAACGGTGTAGAAATTATAAGCCCATCACATCTATAAGTGTTTAAGTATTTATCATTAATATTAACATTTAATGTTAATAATCTATTTAACTCACCTTGATTAATGAATATTTCATTAAGTGCATAAATAGATTCTTTAGAATCTTTATTATTTTCAAAATAAGCTTCCAATAAAAACTTGTCATCATAACTTATAGAATCATATTCTAATATATTTTTCAATATATCTATATAATCTTCCATATTAAGCTTATTTAAAAAACCTAAATTCCCAATATGAATTCCTATAATTGGAATTTGATAATCATCCATACATCTTACAGCTGATAAAATAGAACCATC
>CAYVBB010000026.1:0-12633 GCA_964448515.1 uncultured bacterium
TTCATTAGGTAAAAAAATTCAAGTTGCTATAACTGGAGTTTTATTATCTACATTTTTAGTATTTCACTTAATTAATAATTTAGTTCTATTTACAGGCCCGGATAATTTTAATCAAATGGTTTTATTTTTAGAAAGTATTAAGCCTGTAATTAGAATTATGGAGTTTGGATTGTTGATTATCATTATCATACATATTGTTAATGCAGTTTATCTTACAATGTATAATAAAAGCGCAGCTACTAATAGATACAATTTTAGTTCATCATCTACAAGTACTATAAATTCTCGAACAATGATTGTTTCTGGTACAGTTATATTGTTATTTTTTATTATTCACTTGAAATATATTTGGTATACATATCAGGCACATTTGTTTTTCCCAGGCGAAACTTACTATGATGTTATATTGCGAAATCAAATTGGCTACCTTGGACATACACCAACGGCTATTTTTTATATTATAGCGATTATATTTATTTCCTCTCACTTAAAGCATGGCATTCAATCTGCATTAAAAACATTTGGTTTTACTGAGGATTCTAAATGGCAAGCTATTTATTTGAGCTCTGTTTTATTTTGGGGCTTAATACCCCTTTCATTTATTATTATTATAGTTGCGATTCAAATTGGTATAATTAGTTAGAATTTTTATTTTGTATACATTTAAAATAATTGTCTACATATAGTTATTATTATGTAAATTTATATGTAATATTAAAAGAAAAAGATATTTTATTGGTATGAGGAAAACAATTAATAAGGAAGAGTTTGGTTTTAATAATTTAGAATTTATTAAATTTTCTGAAAAATATCCACATATTCCAAAAGGCACTTTTCAAGTAAAAAAAAGAGGAACAAGCTATTATTGGTATTATACTTTAAGTGTTAATACAACAAGTCGTGTAAAATATTTAACAAAAGCATATATAAGTGATAATAAAGTTTCTAGTTTTTCATTAGCCTTGAAAAAATTAAAATCAAAATATACAACAAAGAATATGGATAATTTTTTCTCTAATATCCCCCTAGGTGATTTACAGAATAAGTGGACATCTCATAAGTTTAATATGAAGTTAGTAAACCCCGCAAATAAGCGCAAATATACTGTGATTGTAGTGGGGACTGGTTTAGCAGGAGCATCTGCAGCGTCAACTATGGCAGAGTTAGGATATAATGTTTTAGCATTTTCTTATCATGAGTCACCAAGGAGAGCACATAGCATTGCAGCACAAGGAGGAATTAATGCAGCTAAAAATTATCAAAATGATGGCGATAGTGTATATCGTTTATTTTATGATACTATAAAAGGAGGAGATTATCGTTCACGTGAAGCTAACGTATATCGTCTTGCAGAGCTAAGTGGAAATATTATTGATCAATGCGTTGCTCAGGGCGTTCCCTTTGCACGAGAATATGGTGGTCATTTAGATAATAGGTCTTTTGGTGGAGCACAGGTATCTCGTACATTTTATGCAAGAGGTCAAACAGGTCAACAATTATTATTAGGTGCTTATTCTGCATTAATTAGGCAAATGCATTTAAAAAAAGTAAAATTTTTTCCAAGACATGAAATGCTTGATATTGTTAAAATTGATGGTCATGCAAAGGGTATTGTTACTAGAGAGCTGACAACAGGAAAAATTGAATCGTTTGCAGCAGACACGGTTATTCTCGCAACTGGTGGCTATGGGAATGTCTTTTATTTATCAACCAATGCAATGGCAAGCAATGTTACTGCATCTTGGAGAGCACATAAACAGGGTGCATATTTTGCAAATCCATGTTTTACACAAATTCATCCAACATGCATTCCTGTAAGTAGTGGTCATCAATCTAAATTAACTTTAATGAGTGAAAGCTTAAGAAATGATGGTAGAGTATGGGTCCCAAAAGAAAAAAATGACAATAGGGACCCAAGTAAAATTCCTGAAGATGAAAGAGATTATTATTTAGAAAGAATTTATCCATCGTTTGGGAATTTAGTCCCCAGGGATGTTGCTTCAAGAAGAGCAAAAGAGATGTGTGACGAGGGTCTTGGTGTAGGAAAAACAGGCTTAGCTGTTTACCTTGACTTTAAAGATGTAATTGAGAGAGAGGGAAAAAAATGGGTATCAGAAAAATATGGAAATTTATTTGATATGTATAAACAAATTACAGGAGAAAATCCATATGAAACGCCCATGATGATATACCCCGCTGTTCATTATACAATGGGCGGACTGTGGGTAGATTATAATCTAATGAGCTCTATACCAGGCTTACATGTGTTGGGAGAGGCAAATTTTTCAGATCATGGTGCCAATAGATTGGGGGCAAGTGCCTTAATGCAGGGATTGGCAGATGGATACTTTGTTATTCCCTATACTGTTGGTAATTATTTAGCTACACAAAAACCATTTAATGATATGAATAATAAAGCATTTGCAGCAACTGTTCAAAATGTAAAAAATAATATTAATAAGCTATTATCAATTAAAGGAACAAAAACAGTTGATGATATACATAAAGAATTAGGAAAGGTAATGTGGGATTATGTAGGGATGTCTCGAAGCAAAGAAGGTTTAAAAAAAGCATTAGAATTAATTCCAAGGATTAGAAATGATTTTTATACGAATGTTAATATTCCAGGATCAAATAAGGAATTTAATCCCGAATTAGAAAAAGCAGGTAGATTGGCAGATTTTATTGATTTGGGTGAATTAATGGCTTTGGATGCTTTAAATAGAGAAGAATCTTGTGGTGGTCACTTTAGAGAAGAACATCAAACCAAAGAAAATGAGGCGAAGCGAAATGATGATGATTTTTCTTATGTAGCAGCTTGGGAAAAAACTGATAAAAAACATCAATTACATAAAGAGAAATTAAATTTTGAAAATGTGAAGCTTACAACAAGGAGTTATAAATAATGAAATTAACTCTGAAAGTTTGGAGACAACAAAGTGATAAAGAATCAGGAAAATTTGAAATTTATGAGGTTGATAATATATTAAAAGATATGTCCTTTTTTGAGATGCTAGATATGTTAAATAATGATTTAATTAATAACAATCAAACCCCCATTGCATTTGACCATGATTGTAGAGAAGGGATATGTGGAACCTGTGGAGTAATGATTAATGGGAGAGCACACGGTCCATTAAAAGGAGTGACATCGTGTCAACTTCATATGCGCTCATTTAAAAATGGCGATACAATAGTGATTGAACCCTGGCGGTCTAAAAGCTTTCCTATTGTTAAAGATTTGGTAGTAAATAGAATGGCTTTTGATCGTATTATGGAGTCTGGAGGGTATGTTTCTGTTAAAACTGGTGGAGCTCCAGATGCGAATGCTATGCCAATTTTTAAACAAGATGCAGATGAGGCATTTGATTCGGCAACTTGCATTGGTTGTGGAGCTTGCGTTGCAGCATGTAAAAATGCATCTGCTATGTTGTTTGTAAGTGCAAAAATTAATCAATATTCTAAATTGCCTCAAGGCCAGGTTGAGCATGATAATCGTGTTAATAACATGATATCTCAAATGGATGATGAGGGTTTTGGTTCATGTACAAATACAGGGGCATGTGAAGTAGATTGTCCAAAAGAAATTTCAATTACTAATATTGTTAAATTAAATAAATCATTTCTTAAAAACCTTCTTTCATAAATGGTTCTGATAATTATTTTATTATTAATTTGGGAAATTTACTGGAAAGCACAAGCTTTATGGCTTGCAGCAAATAAAGCGCATAAAAATTATTTTATTCTAATTTTAGTTATTAATAGTCTGGGAGCGCTACCTATATATTATTTATATAAGCAAAATTATTTTAAAAAAACTAATTAGTTAAAGAAAAATCGATAGGTATGGTTAACCATATACCAACTTTTTTATCTCTTTGTCTTGCAGGATACCATCTAGATTTTTTAATGGCTTGGATTGCAGCCTCATCTAGCCCTGTATTCGGAAGTCCTTTAACTATTTTTGCAGCAGTTACCATACCTTTAGTATTTATAAAAGCACGCACAAACACCTTCCCTTCAATGCCCGCCTCTCTGGCTAGTTCTGGATATATTATTAACTCTCCAAGAGGAATTTTAGGTCTTGGAGGTTGATCATATGGGATGAATTTGTCTTCGGGCCCCTCATCATCGGGCGCAATCCAGTCTTCAAAATCTTCTAAATCTGTATCTTCAATTGTAATATCTTCATCAAAAAACTCATCCTCAGATGCAATGGGCACTGAAGGCCTTGCAGGTGGCTCGGGTATTTTCATTTGTTCTGTCTGAGGGATATCAAATGTTTCAATTTCCTCTTGAAAGGTTGTCGTTATTTTTTCAGCCTCACCTAAAAATCGGGGAAATAAATAAAATAAAAAAGAGATTGACAAAATAACACCCACGGTTACTTCTCGAATTCTAACTGGATAATTTTTTAATAAAGGATCAACACGCATAATTAATTGCTGCCTTTAGTGAGAGTTGAGTAATTTAATTTTAGTGCTTGCGCGTTTCTAAGTTGAGTATGAACTTCTGTAATTAGCTGCATTCGGCTTTTGTCATCTGATTTTAATGAGACAGTGATTTTTGGGTCTTGAGCAATTTTATTTGCCATGACATTCCCAAGATTTTTTATATCAACAATTCGATCATTAACAGATATTAATCCATCCTTTGTAATCCACATATGGACAGTATGTCTTTTGCTTTCTAATTTTTCTATTTTTTCTGCTCTAGGCAAAACAATATCTAATCCCTCAAACTCTCTCATTACAGTTGTCACCATAAAAAATATTAATAACATAAAAATAATATCAGGAAGTGAGGAAGTAGATATTTCGCTTTTTTGTTTATTTTTTCTATTTAATTTCATATTTAAAAACTTGGTGGATTTGCAATAGATATTTTACTTGCATTAGCTTGTTTTAATTGATCTAATACTAAAATATAATCATCATAATTAGTGTTTTTATGTGTAGTAATAGAAAAAATAATATTAGGGTTTGATGATATTCGTTTTGAAGCTTTAGCTTTAATTTGGCTTATTTTAGTTGGGTTATCATCCATTAGCACCTTACCTTTGTCATTAACTAAAATACTAATAATATTTTTTCTATTTACTTCTAATTCATTGCCTTCAGCAGGTAAAATTAAGCTTATTCCTTTATCCATAGAAATAGTAGTCGTTACTAAAAAGAATACTAACAAAAGAAACGCTATGTCAGACATGGATGACGAATTAATTTCTTGCATTTCTTGTCTTCTGGGTTTGTTTAGCATACTTTATTTTTTCTTAGGTGCAGAATTTAAAAGCATTGTTGTGCTTTTTTGTAAAACAACAATTTGATTATCTATGATATACATTACAGCATTTTGTAAAATTTGCAATACTACAGCAACAACTAGTCCAAATGCTGTTGTTAGTAATGCAACTGATATACCACCTGCAACAACAGCGGGAGAAATATCATTAGCCATTTTAATATCATTAAATGCTTGAATCATACCCCAAACAGTTCCCAAGAACCCTAGCATAGGAGCTGTTGCAATACACAGTGAAATCCAAGTCATGTTTTTTTCCATCGAAGCCATTTCGATTGCACCCGATTGATCAAGAGCTTTTTCCATTGCCTCCTCACCATCATTTGCTTTTTCTAAGGCAGATCCACATAAATTAGCAACAGGACCAACGCTTTCTGCGCATAAGTTTTTTGCAGCCTCTGCACCTGATTTTTCTAAAGTGTTTGCAACATTTTCTGCAAACTCTTCATCTGATGCTAAGCCCTTAACTAAATGATATAATCTTTCACCAACAAAAACAAAGCCGATTATGAATATAAATAGGATTGGCCACATAAAACCACCCCCATCAACAAATAATTGAACCATATTAATCCTTTCTTATTTATTTTTCCCTAAAACTTCAAGTCAAATCTTATGGATTTTTTATCAAAACACAAAATAAAATTAATCTAAGAGTGATTTTGCTTTATTGATATTTTTAAGTCCTGTTAAAAATTGGTTATCTTGATTTAGCAGGACGTGATAGTAGTTATTTTTATCCCACAATGCGCTTGCAATCTCTGCTAAAATTCGATTTTCAATATATAACCAGTCCTCTTGAATTTCATTTCTATCTAATTCTAATTTTTCATCTTCACTTATTGCCCAATTTATAAATGTTTCAATATCAATGATTGAACCTTTATTTTTAACTATATATTGATTGAATTTTTCAAAAGATTTTTCTTGAAAATTTTTATAGTTATTATCAATCATTTTTGCATATTTAAAAGTTAATCGGTTAGGATGAGTTAGTAATTTTTGAGTTGAGGTTGTAAAATCTAACTGTTGAAGACTATAAATATCAGGAGTAATTCCACCTCCCCCATATACATTCCTGCCTTTTTTTGTTTTATAAATGGGTTTTTCTGCCAATAATGAATCAGACGCTTCTCGATTATCAGTTAATAAGTTATTATAGTATTCGTCAACACCATTTTCAAATTCACGCTGTATTAATCTACCAGATGGGGTATAATATTTTGCAACAGTGATTCTTACAGCTGAACCATCATCAAGCATAAATTGTTTTTGCACAAGACCTTTTCCGAAACTAGTTTCACCTACTACGATTCCCCTATCTAAATCTTGAAATGCTCCCGATACAATTTCACTAGCACTTGCTGATGAACGATTTATTAAAACAATGATAGGTATTTTTTTATCTGAAAAACTTTTATTTGCATAAAACACTTCATTGGCATTATTAATTCTTCCTTTAGTATATAGTATGGTATCATTTGAATTGATAAACATGTCTAATATAGAAACTGCTTGATCCATAAGGCCACCACCGTTATTTCGCAAATCCAATATTAAATTTTCCATTCCAGATTTCTCAAGCTTACTATATGCATCCTTTACTTCTTTAAAGGTTTGTTGTGCGAAGCGATTAACTTTTATATAGCCAGTATTATCATTATATAAAAATGATGCGATAACACTGTAAATAGGAATTTTATCTCTTATTAATGTTACTGAGATTGTCTCATCTAGGCCAATTCGTTGAATAGTTATATCGACAGCTGATCCTCTTTCTCCGCGTAGTTTTTTAAAAACCTCATCTTGAGTTATTTTATAAGCAGACTCTCCATTAATTTTGACAATTTTATCACCCCCAACAAGCCCAGCCTTATCTGATGGAGTTCCAGGAATTGGAGATATTACAGTAATATATCCATCAAGAATTGCAAACTCAATACCAATACCTTCAAATTCACCCTGAAGACTTTCTTGCATATATTTAAAATCTTCACTATTGATATATGATGAATGTGGATCAAGCTCATCTAAAAATCCATGTATTGCTCCATCAAGCGTTTTACTTAGATCAACTTCATCAACATAATAGTTTTCTACTAATTTTATGATATATGAAAGGCTTTTTAATTTTGCTAAAGTATTGCTATTACTAAATGAAATAAAAATTAGACATGTAAAAATTGTGATAAATACGATAATTATTTTTTTATAGTTTTTCATATACTAAAATTACATGATATTTTTTTATTTCAGAAGAGTTTGTATTTGAAAAATTTTATTGTAGTTTTAAGGTTCGTAGAGATAAAAAATTTATGAAAAATATTATTAATATAAAGGGAGCAAGGGCTAATAATTTAAATAATATTAGTCTTCAAATTCCAAGAAATCAATTTATTGTTATTACTGGTTTGTCTGGTTCAGGGAAATCATCGTTAGCGTTTGATACGTTGTATGCTGAAGGTCAAAGAAGGTATGTAGAATCGTTATCTTCATATGCCAGACAGTTTTTAGGCATTATGGGAAAACCCGATGTAGATCAAATTGAAGGATTATCTCCAGCTATTTCAATTGAACAAAAATCTAAAAGTCGCAATCCCAGATCAACAGTTGGAACTGTAACGGAAATTTATGATTATTTACGTTTATTATATGCAAGGATTGGAATACAGCACTGTCCTAAATGTAAAAATAAAATTTCTAAGCAAACTGTTCAACAGATTGTTGATAATATTATTTTATTACCTAAACAGAGCAAGTTTTTTATTTTAGCTCCAATAGTAAAAATGCAAAAAGGAACGCATAAAGAATTATTAAATAATTTTTTAAAAGAAGGATTTATGAGATGTAGGATTAATAATGAAAATATTGATTTAAATAAAATTCCCAAGTTAAATAAAAATAAAAAACATACTATTGATTTAATAATTGATAGGCTTGCTAACTCATCAAATATTATTGAGCGGTTAACTAGCGCTGTTGAATTAGCATTAAAAATAAGCAATGGATCGATTAAAATTTTAACCTTAGAGAATGAAGAGTTCTACTATAATGCTAATTTAGCATGTATTAAGTGTAATTTAAATTTTGATGAATTAGAGCCCAGGCATTTTTCATTTAATTCTCCAGAAGGTGCATGCGATAAATGTGATGGACTTGGTACCAACCTGTTAATCGATCCAGATCGGATTGTTTCAAATATTAATATAAGTATTAACAAGGGGTGTATTGTACCACTTGGCGAACCACCTTGGAATACATGGTTTAATAGTTCAATTTATGATATATGTAAGCAATTTCAATTTAATATTAATGATCCTTGGCGAATTATTCCAGCTGAAGCAAAAAAAATTATTTTGTTTGGGACAAAATCTCATTTTAAACATAGAAAAACAAAATTTAAAGGTGAGGTAGATATTTTTTTTGAAGGTGTAATTCCACATCTATACCGACGCTACTTACAAACGCAATCTGGATATATAAGAGATTGGATTGAAAAATTTATGACTAAGCAAAATTGTCAAAAATGCAATGGTCAAAGATTAAAACAGAAAAATTTGTCCGTTTTAATTAGCAAGTATAATATATCATCCATTTGTGAGCTATCAATAGAGGAAACTATTCAATTTTTTAAAAAATTAGAACTTAAAAGAAAATATCAGGAAATTTCAAAAAGCATTATTTCTGAGATTGTGTCTAGGCTAGAATTTTTAAATGATGTTGGGCTAGGATATTTAACTTTACAGCGTAGTGCAGCAACATTGTCAGGTGGAGAGTCTCAAAGAATTCGTTTAGCAACACAGATAGGTTCAAAACTTATGGGTGTGATGTATATATTAGATGAGCCGTCTATTGGCTTACATCCAAGAGATAATGATAAGTTAATTAAAACATTAATTCATCTGAAAAATTTAGGCAATACAGTAATAGTTGTTGAACATGATGCAGAAACTATGAAATCAGCAGACTGGATTATTGACCTAGGTCCGGGAGCAGGCATACACGGGGGCACGATTGTTTATGAGGGCACTTATAATCAAATTCTAAAGGAAAAAAAATCCATCACGGGACAATATTTATCAAATTTAAAAAAAATTAATATTACTAAAAAACATAAAAGGGGCAATAATAAATTTATACTATTAAAAGGAGCTCAAGGTAATAATTTGAAAAATATTACAGCTAAATTACCATTGAATAATTTCATTTGTGTTACTGGAGTTTCAGGTTCAGGAAAATCATCTTTAATTAATCAGACGCTATATCCTTGTTTATCTAAACAGTATTTTTCAAGTAATATTAAACCCTTAAAATATAATAGCATTGAAGGTTTATCATATTTAGATAAAGTGATTGATATTAATCAAATGCCAATTGGTAAAACACCTAGATCTAATCCCGCAACCTACACAGGTGTATTTGGTGAAATTAGAGAATTATTATCAAATATATCAGAATCTAAAATTCGTGGTTATAAGGCTGGGCGTTTTTCATTTAATGTAAAGGGCGGGAGGTGTGAAGCTTGTCAGGGCATGGGTTTAGTAAAAGTTGAAATGCACTTTTTACCTGATATGTATATTAAATGTGATCAATGCGATGGTAAAAGATTTAATAGAGAAACATTGCAAATTAAATATAATGGAAAAAATGTTAATGAAATTTTAGAAATGTCTGTTGAACAGGCAATTAGTTTTTATAAAAATCATAAAACAATATTAAGAAAGCTAAATGCATTGTTTGATGTTGGGCTTGGTTATATAAAACTTGGCCAACAGGCAACTAGTTTATCTGGTGGAGAATCACAACGAATAAAATTAGCTAAAGAATTATCTAAAGTTAATACTGGAAAAACGATATATATTTTAGATGAGCCAACAACAGGTCTTCATTTTCAAGATATTCAACTTTTATTAACAGTGTTACATGATTTAACAGATAAGGGGAATACGGTAATTGTTATTGAACATAATTTAGATGTCATTAAAACAGCTGATTGGATTATCGATTTAGGACCCGAGGGTGGGGCAAAAGGAGGTCAAATTATTGCTGAGGGTACACCTGAACAATTAATTAAAAACACTAATTCTTATACAGGGAACTTCTTAAAAAATAATTTATAATGATTGACAAAAGAATATACTCTCCAAATTGGCCAAATTTAAATGATTATAATAAAGTAATTAAAAAAATCAATCAATATCCATCGCTAGTTTATCCTGATGAAATTATTAGATTGAAAAACAACCTGAAGCAAGTTGCAAGAGGAAACCAATTTGTTATTCAGGGAGGAGATTGCGCAGAAACATTTAATGATTTTAATACTGGGCACATTAAAAGTAAGTTAAAAATTTTACTTCAAATGTCTGCCATTATTGAGTTTACATCTAATATGAAGGTTCTTAATATTGGTCGTATTGCTGGTCAATATTTTAAGCCTAGATCTAACCTTACTGAAACACGTGGAGATATTGTGTTACCAGCATATCAAGGGGATGGAATTAATTGTATTGATTTTGTTGATTCTAAGAGAATTCCTGATCCTGATAACCTTATAAAAGCATATCATCATTCTGCTGCAACAATGAATCTTATTCGCACATTAATCATGACAGGATTTACTAAAATTGAAAATGTTTCATTGTGGAATCGAGATTTGATTAATAAGTCTAAGCTTGGCATTAAATATAATAAAATTGTTAAAGAAATTGAAGGAGCTTTAGATTTTGTTATGTCTTCTTCTGATGTTAAAAACAAAGATAACTATTTAAATAATTTATATACGTCGCATGAATCATTGCTTTTAGATTATGAAAAAGTATTTATTAAAAATTATAAGGATTATCAATTTTGTTGTTCCAGTCATATGGTTTGGGTAGGCGATAGAACAAGATTAATTAATGGGGATCATTTAAAATTTGTTTCTCAATTAGACAATCCTGTTGGGATTAAAATTGGCCCTAGTATTTCAATCGATGATATAAACAAAATTTGTACAACAGTAAATCCTAATAATGAAAAAGGTAAATTAATTTTCATAATTAGATTAGGTGAAAAAAATATTGAAAAAATCCTTCCAAAAATTATTAAAAAAGTAAAATATTATGGGCATGAAATTATTTGGTTTTGTGATCCAATGCATGGCAATACAGTAAAATCAAAAAATGGATATAAAACAAGACACTTTAAAACAATTATTAATGAATTAGAATCATTTTTTAATATTCATAATAATGAAAAAACAATTCCTGGCGGAGTACATATTGAATTAACTGGAGAAAATGTAACGGAATGTTTAGGTGGCATTAATGATATACAGGATAAAGATTTAGATTTGCGCTATGAAACTGCGTGTGATCCAAGATTAAACAATGAACAAAGTCTAGAAATAGCATTTTTAATATCAAAATTAATTAAACAAAGGAAAAACAATGGGGAATGAAAAAGTTCATATTAAAGGTTATGGTGATGATTTAACAATTAATAATGTTAGAGTAGGAGATTTATCTCCAAATGATCATGAGCAGATTGAAAAAAAATATGGAGGTAATAATTATAGCCCCCTAGAAGATGTTGTTGTGTCTCATGTAAAAGATTCATCCACATTAATTTGTAGAAAACCAGGAGAAACAGATATTGAAAAATATGTAGAATCAGAACTTCTAGATGGCTTGTGTTGTTATTCAGCTGTTAATCAGGGTCAATTAAATCAAACAATTGTTGATGCTGTTATACATCATTTGTCAGAAGAAAAATTACCAACTGTTCCAAGATCTATTCGTCATAAATATATGAGTGCTTTTTTGTTAGCTGTTTCATCTTTTACGAATATGGATAGAGTTGTACCAAAAGTTGCAGGAGTTGAATCATGGGAGCTTACATTTAAATTATGTAGAAGGTGGGGCTATGATGTTAAAAAAATACCTCAAGATAAGGCTATTATTGTTGGTGCAACAGGAAACTTTCATGGAAGATCTGTGGCGGCTGTTTCTATGTCAGATGATCCGGATGCAAAAAAATCATTTGGACCATTTGTACCAGGAATTGAGCTAGTGCCATTTAATAATTTGGAAGCCCTAGAAGAATTGTTTGATAAAAAAGGAGAGTATATAGCAGCATATTCTGTTGAACCTATACAAGGTGAGGCAGGAGTAATTATTCCAGATGAAAATTATTGGCCTGAAGTATCAAAATTATGTAAGAAGCATAATATTTTATTAGCATTTGATGAAGTTCAAACTGGATATGGAAGAACAGGTAAAAATTTTGCTCACCAACTTTATAATGTAAAACCAGATTTGATGGGGTGTGGCAAAGCAACAGGTGGAGGTATTC
>CAYVBB010000027.1:0-12275 GCA_964448515.1 uncultured bacterium
ATGAGGAAGATATCCCGAGTAATTTTTTAACAGATACATATTCTGCAAATTTAATTACATCAAAAAGTTCTATTTATGTTGAAGATTGTCAAAATTTAGTTGATGATTATGGTTTAATTGATATCAGTTCATGTGAAGATGAAACATATTATGATATAGTGCAATATGTGTGGGATATTAAAGTATCAACTGAAAATATTCAATCATATCTTAATGAAAATTATGATTTAGATTTCGAAGAAGGTCAAATTAATATATTAGAAAATCAGTGGGATGGTGATAAACCTGAGGATAATATAATTTTTGGTTCTGATTTAAATTATTCAACAAAAAATAAGAGATTGAAAATTAAATCTTCAGTTGCAATGAGTTTTATTAATGAGAATATTTGGAATCCTGTTAAAACAGTTGATGAGTTTGATACATATAGTGATGATTATACAGATTGTGAATTTGGAACAACTTATGATCTTGTTGAAAATTGGCAATTATTAACTGAAGATTGTACTGAATCATATGAGTCTGGAGGATGTAACCTATATGATCATTATTGGCATGAATGTAAGGCATATAGATATATAGATGGTTCATATGACTCTGACCTAGAAATATGGAATCAAAATAATGATACTGAGATTGAATTAGTCGTATTGGAACAAGGTATTGAATTAAGTGCTATTCCAGATCCAGAAAGTTTTGAAGATATTTTCCATTATAACTTTGATGCTGTCCCAACAATTCCATTTTATAACCTAGTTCAAAAACTTGAAGATGGTGAATATTTATCTTTTACTGATATTTTTGATTCTCCAGAAATTGCTTATAATGTTGATTTTTCTTTAAAATTATTAAATAATCAAATTCAATTTGGGATTAAAAAAGTTGGTCAATCTTTTAATACTCTTGGCAATCCATATTTACAAAAAGATATTAAAGAAACATATTTAACAGATAGGATTAGATTATTCCAAAACAGAATGTTTTTAACATTAAAATATAGCAATATATTAAATGGAATAAGCGATGATTCTTCCTCAGATAGCTCCGAAAAATATGATTATAACCTTAGTTATTATCCCGGTATTGATTTACCTTCTTTTACATTCTCTTTTGCTGATTATAAAAGGCAAAGTGGTGAATCTGAACTTTATGATTTAGATATAAATAATGATGGTTTAATTGATGACAATGATATTTTGGATACAAGATTAAGTACACAAACAAATAATTATAATTTTTCAGTAAATCATAATTTTATGTATTTATATAATCAAAATTTAACTTTTAATTATTATTATTCAAATAAGAAGGACTTATTATATTTAGATAGAGGCTTTGTAATTGATAGTAATTCGGGAGAATCTGTTGCTGATACATCCTATATATCTCCACGATCATTAAATAAGAATATTACTATAAATTTAAAAACTAAAATTAATCAAGATTGGGAATCTGTAATTAATTATTCAAATAATTATTTTGATTATGCACAGAAAATATCTGAATATTTTGATAAACAAAAAATTAATTCTATTGGTGGTTCTTTTAATTATAAACTAAGTGAAAGAGTTCAAAAAATCGGTTCTGGAATAAATTATACGTATGCTGATGGAACCTCAAATAAGTATTATCAATTTTCATTGCAACTTTTTTCAGAAATAGTTCCTGTTGAAGATATGTTTATCAACTTTAGTTATAATTATAAGATTAAGAGTGTTGTCTCTTCAACTGATTATAATAATTCATTGTTCAAAGTAAATTTTTCTTATAGATTCTAAAATTGATGAATAAAATTAAATCCTACTCAATATATTTTTTTATTGGGATAATATCCTTTTTCTTGATTTTTTTTCTTGATTATATAGGAGTTTTTTCTAATTTTGAATCTCAAATGTATGATATGAAATTTAAGATTAGAGGACCGCTTATTGGTTGGGAATCTTTAAATACTAAAAGTAAAAAAAATGAACCTTTTATTGATACTAATAATAATGGTATTTATGATATTAATGAAAAATTTGAAGATGTTGGAAATGGAATATGGAATGTTAATGAAACATATGAAGATTTAAATGATAATAATATCTGGGATGAAGACGAACCTTTTATTGATAGAGGAAATGGAATAAAAGATTATGGACAAGATGTTGTTATTGTTGAAATTGATGACGAATCTTACAGATTAATATGTGAAGGTTATCCTTATACAAGAGGAAGAGTATGGTCAGAAGTAGTAAGAAATTTATCAGATGCAGATGCTAGATTAATAGTCTTTGATATTATGTTTGATTCTCCAGATCATACAACAAAGATTATTAATAATGCTCTATCAGATAATTGTGGAAATTGTTCATATATAGATGCTGATATTGAATTTGCTAATTCAATATTATATGCTAAAGAAAATAATACAGATGTAATTTTAGCATCTAAGATTGGATATGATATAAATAGAGTTCCACCACAATATTATGTTAACCCTTATGAAACACTATTGAAATCAAAACCATATTTAGGGCTTATTGATCAAGAATCTGATATGGTAGATAATGTTATTAGGAGATATCCTATTTATAATAAAATTTATGCAGATTCAATTTATCAATTATCACTGGCGACACAAGCAGTTTTAGTTTTTAAAGGAATAAAAGACTATGAGGTTATTAATGATATAAAAAATAATCAAATTAATTTTAATGATTATTCGATAAATACATATAGTAATGAAGCTTCATTTTTATTGAATTATTATGGCCCAAATTCAAATATTTATCAAACATTTGATACATTTTCTTTATCTAATATTATTGATAGTAAAGATTATGATTTATGTAATATAGATGAAGATGATGATTGGATAGATAAATATATTGATGAAAATAATGTTTTGTATAGGTTTTTTGGAGATCAAAAAAATCCTTTTAAGGATAAAATAATAATTATTGGATCATCTTTGCAGGAAGATAATGATTTTGTTCAAACACCATATTTTAATTACAATAAATCTGAAAATCCTATGCCAGGAGTTGAAGTCCACGCTAATGCTATACAGCAATTAATAGATTCAGACTTTATTTATGTTCCCAGTTCAACTTTAAGCTTATCTAAAAATTCATTTTTATATCATATTATGATAATTTTATTTTTTGTTATCATAACTTTATTATTAAGTAACATAAAAATTTTTATCTTAGAAATCACCTCAACTATTTTATTATTAGTATCATGGTTTTCGTTATCAATTGGGTCGTTTTTATGTGATCAATTATGGCTACTTAAGTATTTTATGAATTTATTTTTAATAAATCAATATAGTTATAATGCACCTGAGATTGGTCAATCTATCATGTTACCTGTAGTATTACCAATAGGCTCTATATTGATTACTTATGGAATTAATTTATCATATAAATTATTTAAAGAGCAAAGTGATAAAAATTTCTTAAAAGATACATTTGGTAAATATGTTTCACCTAAATTAATTGATGATATGTATGAAAATAAGAAATTACCAGAGCTTGGTGGAGAAAGTGGAATAAGAACAGCATTTTTTTCAGATTTACAATCATTTTCAACAATTTCAGAACAGTTGACATCAAAAGAACTAGTTGACTTATTAAATGAATTCCTTTCTAGTCAAACAGAAATAATACTAAATAATAAAGGTACTTTAGATAAATATGAAGGTGATGCTATTTTATCTTTTTTTGGTGCTCCTTTATTTTTTGAAACTCATGCAAAAGCAGCAATTGATTCAGGAGTATCATGTCAAAATAATTTAGTCAAATTATGTGAGAAATGGACTTTAGAAAGTGATAAATGGCCAAAAATTGTTCATACAATGAAAATGCGTATTGGTGTAAATACAGGTGAAATGGTAACTGGTAATATGGGTTCTAAACATTTTATGAATTATACAATGATGGGTGATGTTGTAAATATTGCAGCTAGATTAGAATCAGCTGCAAAACAATATGGAATATTCTTTCATACTACTGAAGAAACATTATTTTCAGCTAATGAAGATAATTATTCATGGAGATATATAGATAGAGTTCAATTTGTTGGTAAAACTGTTTGGCATCAAACAGTAGAAATATTAGGATTTAAAAAAGATGAGAATGATAGAATTAAAAAATTAACATCGTTATTTAACAAAGCTTTAGATGAATATTATAATCAAAACTGGGATAAAGCTATTGAATTGTTTGAAAAATCAAATAAATATGAAACATATAAAGGCGATGAGGATATAAATCCTAGTAAGATTTTTATTGAAAGAGTTTATGAGTTTAAAAGGTATCCACCTAGATCAAATTGGAGAGGTGCATTTATTTTGGTGAATAAATAAATTATGAAAAACAATATTTTATGGGTTGATGATGAGATTGAACTATTAGAGTCTCATATTATTTATCTAAGAGATAAAAACTATAATGTTTTAACTGCTAATTCAGGTGAAGATGCAATTGAATTATGTAAAAAATCTAAAATTGATTTAATACTTTTAGATGAGATGATGACCGGGATTGATGGTATTGCAACATTGAAAATAATAAAAAATGATTATCCTGATATCCCTGTTATAATGGTTACAAAAAATGAAGAGGAAGATTTTATGGAAGAAGCTATAGCTGAGCAAATTTCATATTATCTTACAAAACCCGTTAATCCCAGTCAAATTCTTATGGCATGTAAAAAACTTCTAGAAAATTCTAAGATTGAAAATGATAAATTAATAAAAGACTTTTTAGAATATGTAAACATAGTTCAAAATTATAATTTTGATGAAATAGATTATAATACTTGGAAGAAAATATATACTGATTTTTCAAATTGGTCATTAAAAATTGAAGAGATTAATAATTTGAGTTTTATTGAAATTTTAAATGATCAAAAAAAATTATTAAATAAAAAATTTACTATTTATGTAATTAATAATTATCAAAATTGGATTAAGAATTTTGAATCTAGACCATTGTTATCAAATGATCTATTTAAAAAAATATTTGAACCAATAATTGATAAAAAACAACTAATAATAATTGTAATTGATTGTTTTAGATATGATCAGTGGTTGCAAATTGCTCCAATTTTAAAAGAATCATTTACTATAAAAGAAGATTTGCATATGTCAATTTTACCTACGGCAACACCCTTTGCAAGAAATGCAATTTTCAGTGGAATGTTTCCTCAAGAAATAAAAACTAAAAAGTATGATTTATGGAAAAAAATGTTTATCGATGGTAAATATAATAAATATGAAAAAGAATTATTTGAAGAAGCACTAAAGGATAATAAAAAAAATAGTAAGTCATTTCATTATGAAAAAATTATTAATGTAAATGAAGGGAAAAAATTTTATAATAAATTAAATGATTATAAAAATATTGATATTCTTAGTATAGTTGTAAATTTTGTAGATATATTAGGTCATTCAAGATCTGAGTCTCAAATTTTAAAAGAATTAATTCCAAATGAATCTGCATATAGATTAGCTGTTCATAATTGGTTTAAAAATTCTTGGTTAAAAGACTGTTTAATTGAATTGTCTAATTGGGATGCTGACATATTAATTACATCCGATCATGGGAATACAATGGTATCAAAGGCTGTTGAAGTAAAAGCTGATAGCTCTGCGTCTTTAGGTGTCAGGTATAAATATGGAAGAAATTTAAATTTTTCAGATAAAGATATTTTGAAAATTAAAAATCCTGAAGATTATGGTTTACCATCTTTTGATGTAAATACAGAATATCTCATTTCAGGTGATAATAAATATTTTGTTTATTCTAATCAATATCACAAATATGCAAACTTATTAAAAAATAGTTTTCAACATGGAGGAATTAGTTTAGATGAAGTTCTAGTTCCATTAATTCATTTGAGAAATAAAAAATGAATGATTTTAGAAATATAATAACAAATAGTACGGAAGAAACTCAAAAATTAGGTAAAAGTTTTTCTAAATATCTAAAACCCGGAAATATCGTTGCTTTAATTGGTAATTTAGCAGCAGGTAAGACATCCTTTGTCAAGGGAGTTTTAAAGGGATTAGATTATAAATATGAAGTTACTTCTCCTACTTTTACATTGATTAATGAGTATTATGCTAAGTCTAAAGTAATTCATGTAGATTTTTATAGAGAAGAAAATATTACGAGATGGAATGAATTAGGTTTTCAAAATATGATTCATTCAGATTCAATTATTTTAATTGAATGGGCAGATTTAATACCTGATTTATTACCTCATATTGATTATAAATTATACTTTAAACATAATGGTGAAGATAAGAGAAAGATTGAATTTAAATGAATTATCTAGCAATAGATACATCAACAGATATTTGTAGTGTTTCAATATTTTGTGATTCAAAATGTAATACATTAGTTAATGAGGGTACAAAAGATCACTCTGAATTTTTACCTATATTTGTTGAAAAATTATTAAAAAATAATAGTATCAATATTAATTTTATTGCGTTAAATATTGGACCTGGTTCTTTCACCGGTTTAAAAATAGGTTCGTCTTTTTCTAAAGGATTAGCAAAAGCTTTAAATATCCCAATAGTTCCTGTAAATAGTTTTGATACATTAAGTAGAGGAATTAATCTAGATTGTTATTATCTTGCTATTTATTCTCATAGGGATTTTGCATTTTATACTTATTATAAAAAGGATATAGAAAAAAAATTAAAATGTGATAAAATATCAAATCTTAATGGACATAAAGTTTATGGTTATGGTTTTCCTAAAGAATTAAATGTAGAGTATGATGAGGTAAAACCGTGTTCAGAAAAAGTTGGATTAATAGGTTTAGAGCAATATGAATTATATAAGAATAAAAGTATTAATGAAATAAATCCAATATATCTTATGCAAAAGAGTAATTAATTATGACTGAATGGTTTAGAAGGCAATCAAAAAATATTAAAACTTTCTATAAAAAAGATACAACAGAAGGCAGTTGGATTAAGTGTCCAAGTTGCGATGAAGTTATTTATAAGAAAGTTCTAGAAGATAATTTCTCAGTATGTAATAATTGTGAATTTCATTTTAGGCTCAATGTTTATAAATATTTAGAACTAATTGTTGATGATGGGAAATTTGATGAGTTTGGAAAGAATATAGTTTCAGCTGATCCATTAAATTTTAATGCTAAAAAAAAATATTCTGAGCAAATAGAAAAATATAAAGAAAAAACTGGTGTTAATAGTGCTGTTATAACAGCCTCAGCAAAGATAAATGGAATAGATACAATTCTAGCTGTAATGAATTTTGAGTTTATAGGTGGTAGCATGGGTTCAGTTGTAGGACATAAGATTGGAATGGCTATTGATAAGGCAGATTCATTAAAAGTTCCTTTAATTATTGTTACTGCATCAGGTGGTGCTAGGATGCAAGAAGGTGCAATAAGTTTAATGCAATTAGCAAAAACAACTACTAAGTTAGCAAAATTTTCAAAAAATGGAGGATTGTATATAACCGTTTTGACAGACCCTACAACTGGAGGTATATCAGCAAGTATTGGTATGCTTGGTGATATTATTTTAGCTGAGCCAAAAGCTCTAGTTGGTTTTGCCGGTCCAAGAGTTATAAAACAAACAATTGGTCAAGATCTACCTAAAGGATTTCAAAGGTCTGAGTTTTTATTAAAAAAAGGTTTTATAGATAAAATTGTATATAGGAAAGATTTAAAGTCTTCTCTATCTACATTTATAAATTTTCTTTATAAAAAATGAAAAATTCAATAATTATATTAGATTATGGGTCACAATATACTCAGTTAATTGCAAGGAAAATTCGTGAGCTTAAAGTTCACTCTATTATTTTACCCTATGATTATAATCCTAAAAAGATTAAGCAGTATAATGTGAAAGGAATAGTTTTATCAGGAGGGCCTTCAAGTGTTTATGAAAAAGATGCTCCATCTTTAAATAAAGATATTTTTTCATATGGTGTACCTATCTTTGGAATATGCTATGGCTTTCAATTGTTGGTAAAAAAATTTAATGGTATTGTTAAAAGTTCTAAAAAAGCTGAATATGGCAGCTCAAATATTATTTTTAAATCAGAATCAAGTCTCTTTAATAAAATCAAATCAAATAATACTGTATGGATGAGTCATGGTGATAAAGTATCTAAAGTTCCATCTGATTGGAGTATTACTAGTGAATCAGAAAACACAATTATTTCATCTGCAGAAAATCATACTGATAAAGTTTATGGTGTACAGTTTCATCCAGAAGTAATGCATACTGACAATGGAAAACAGATTATTCATAATTTTTTATTTGATATTTGTAAAGCTAAACCAGATTGGACAGCATCAGAATTTATTTCTCAGCAAATAATAGCTATTAAAGAAACTGTAAAAGATGATAATGTTATTTGTGCATTAAGTGGAGGTGTTGATTCTACTGTAGTTGCTTGTTTATTAAAAAAAGCATTAGGCTCCCAAGTTGAATGTGTTTTTGTTGATCATGGTTTATTAAGAAAGAATGAAGCAGAAGAAGTTATTCATATGTATAATACTTATTTAAATCTAGATGTCACCTTATTAAATAAATCATCAGAGTTTTTAAATGCTTTAGATGGTATTAAAGATCCTGAGAAAAAAAGAAAAATAATTGGAAATAAATTTATTGAAGAATTTGAAAAATTTTCTTCTAATTTAGATAATGTTAAATTTTTAGCTCAAGGCACACTTTATCCTGATGTTATTGAATCAGGAGGATATGGAAAAGTGGCAGATAAAATTAAGTCGCACCATAATGTTGGTGGTTTACCTGAAGAAATGAAATTTAAACTAATTGAACCTGTAAATGAGTTGTTTAAAGATGAGGTTAGAAGTATTGGTGTAGAGCTTGGTATACCTAAAGATTTTATTGGTAGGCACCCATTTCCTGGTCCTGGGCTTGGAATTAGAATAATGGGTAAAATTACTAATGAAAGGCTAAATATTTTAAAAAATGCTGATGATATTTTTATTAGAATTTTAAAAGATTCATGTTATTATGATAAAATATGGCAAGCATTTTGTGTTTTATTACCTATTAAAACAGTAGGAGTTATGGGAGATAAAAGAACTTATGATAATGTTATTTGTCTAAGAATGGTAACAAGTGTTGATGGTATGACGGCTGATTGGTTTGATTTACCATCAGATATTCTTAAATTATGTTCAAATAAGATAGTTAACCAGGTTAAGGGTGTTAATAGAGTTGTTCTTGATGTAACATCAAAGCCACCTGGAACTATAGAATGGGAATAATTTATGTGTGGAATTGTTGGATATATAGGACATAAAAAAGCTTCAGATATCATTATAAAGGGTCTTAAGAGACTTGAATATAGAGGATATGATTCTGCTGGTTTAAGTACCATGGAAAATGATAATATTTTTACTTCAAAATGTAAAGGAAAAATTACAGATTTAGAAAATCTTTCAACTATTAAAGATCATTTAAATGCTTGTGGTATTGGTCATACAAGATGGGCGACACATGGTGAACCAAATATAAGTAATGCACATCCACATAATGATACAGATAATGTTTTTAGTCTAATCCATAATGGTATTATTGAAAATCATTATTCAATCAAAGAGTATTTGTTGTCTAAGGGGGTAAAATTTAAGAGCGATACTGATACTGAGGTATTAGTACAATTTATAAGTTATATATATAAGACAAAAAAATTAGATTTTTATAATACTGTAAAGGTTGTTTTAAAAGAAGTTAAAGGTACCTACGGTATTGCTGTAATGTGTAAGAATGAACCTGGAAAATTAGTTGCAGCTAAAAATGGTAGCCCTTTATTAATTGGTATTGGTAAGAATGAAAATTTTCTAGCTTCTGATGCCTCTGCAATATTAGATGAAACTCGTAATATCTTCTATTTAGAAGATGGTGAAATAGCTGAGATAACTAAAGAATCTTACAAAGTAACCCATATAGAGCATAATCAAGAGATTGTTAAAGATATAGAAGAGATTGAGTTTTCTTTAGATCAAATTGAAAAGGGAAATTTCAAGCATTTTATGTTAAAGGAAATCTATGAGCAACCAAAATCTATAGAAGAAGCTATAAGAGGAAGAATAGATTTAGATAATAATGTGAAACTTGGTGGTATAGCTGATTATGTAGATAGAATTATAGAATCAGAAAACATTTTTATTACTGCTTGTGGAACTTCTTGGCATGCAGCTCAAATAGGAAGTTATTTACTTGAAGATATCCTTCATAAACCAATTAAAGTTGAGTATGCTTCTGAGTTTAGGTATAGAAATAAATCAATTGATGAAAAATCACTATTAATTGCAATAAGTCAATCAGGTGAAACAGCAGATACATTGGCAGCTGTTTCTAAAGCAAAAGGAAAAAATGCATTAACATTAGGGATTGTAAATGTTGTAGGAAGCACTATTGCTAGAGAGACAGATTGTGGTATTTATATGCATGCTGGTCCTGAAATTGGTGTTGCTTCAACTAAGGCATTTACAACACAAGTAGTTATATTGATTTTATTTGCAAATTTATTGGCACAAAGAAAAAATATTGATAAATCTAAATTATATTTAAAGGACCTCAAAAATACTCCGCATTTGATAAAAGATATTTTAAATTTATCTGATCAAATATATGAAATAGCAAAAGAATATTCTGAAGTATCAAATTTCTTATATTTAGGAAGAGGATATCAATTCCCAGTTGCATTAGAAGGAGCTTTAAAATTAAAAGAAATTTCATATATTCATGCTGAAGGATATCCTGCAGCAGAGATGAAACACGGACCTATAGCATTGATTGATAAATTGATGCCAGTTGTTGTTATAGTGACAAAAAATGGTTTTGATAAAATATTATCAAATATTCAAGAGGTTAAATCAAGAGGTGGTAAAATTATTACAATAACTACTGTAGATAGCAAGGCTCTTAAAGATTTATCAGATCATTACATATTTCTTGCTAATTCTATTAATATTTTAAATGCAATAACACCAATCTTAACTTCTGTCCCGTTACAGTTATTAGCATATCATATAGCTGTTTTAAAAGGTTGCAATGTTGATCAACCTAGAAATTTAGCTAAAAGTGTTACTGTAGAGTAATCATTTATAACCCCATTAAATTCAAGGAAATTATTTTATGAAAAACTTATTAACAATATTATTTATTTCACTTTTTATATTTTCGTGTGATAGTGACCCTGTTAGTCCATTAGATGAATGTGGAGTTTCAGGTGGAGATAACTCAACATGTACTGATGATTGTGGTGTAGTTGATGGTGATAATTCAACATGTACTGATGATTGTGGTGTAGTTAATGGTGATAATTATGTTGATGGAACTTGTGGTAGTTGTTCTGTAAATCTTTGGGATGTTTGTTATGATATCGAAACAACGACATTAATTAATTTAAGTAATAGTTTTTTATCAGGAATGATACCACCAGAGATAGGAAATCTGACGAATTTAACTACTTTGAACTTAAATTATAATAACCTCTATGGAGAGATACCACCAGAGATAGGAAACCTGACGAATTTAACTGAGTTGACTTTAAGTTATAATAACATCTCAGGAGAGATACCACCAGAGATAGGAAATCTGACGAATCTAACTCTCTTGTATTTACAGAATAATCAACTCACAGGAGAGATACCATCAGAGATAGGAACTCTGACAAATTTAGAATGGTTGACATTACATAGTACTAATATCTCAGGAGAGATACCACCTGAGATAGGAAACTTGACAAATTTAACTTATTTGATTTTATATGGTAATCAACTATCAGGAGAGATACCAACAGAAATTTGGGAGATGACAAATTTAACTTCTTTGAGTTTATCTAGTAATGAACTCACAGGAGAAATCCCACCTGAGATAGGAACTCTGACGAATTTAATTAATTTGAACTTAAGTCATAATAACATCTCAGGAGAGATACCAACAGAGATATGTAATATAGGAGATAGTATAACTTCCCTATCCAACAATAATCTCTGTCCACCATATCCAGATTGTATATCTCAAGATGATATAGATTCACAAGACACCTCAAATTGTCCTTAAATTTTCTCTACAAAAACAATATCAAAATTCTTATATTTTATTGAAACAATTGAACCTTTACAATAAATGATGACACAAATAAAACTTAAATACGGAATGTACTTTCGACCTCTTGGGGTTATATTTATCAAGTCCGTAACTGTAGAGTAATCATTTATAACCCCATTAAATTCAAGGAAATTATTTTATGAAA
>CAYVBB010000028.1:0-8173 GCA_964448515.1 uncultured bacterium
GTTTCTATTGATTTAGAGGATTTTTATGATGTGTATTTATCATCTTATTATTATTTTTCTTTTTATGATTTATTTCCTCTTAATGATAATGATGGTGATGATTATGATGGTGATGGTGCATGTGATGCAGGTGATTTAGATGATGATAATGATACAGTGCCAGATACTATTGATGTAAATAAAAATGAGTCGTCAGTATGTCAAGACTTAGATGGTGATTTGTGTGATGATTGTTCTCAAGTTATGAGTGGTTCTAATGGCCAAGGCATTGGCCCTGATGTTGATAATGATGGTGATGATAATGATGAGGATGGTGCTTGCGATACTGGTGATAATGATGATGATAATGATACAATTCCTGATGATCAGGATGATGATGATTTTGATCCTACAGTTTGTACTGATTCAGATAATGATGGATGTGTTGATTGTTCTCATTTTATTTCTGTTTTTAATTGAAATGTTTTTTTCCCTGATTTTGAAAATGATGGTGATGATAATGACTCAGATGGTGCTTGTGATTTTGGTGATGATGATGATGATAATGACTCTGTTGATGATGATGATGATGTTGCTCCATTTGATCCTTCACAATGTGAGGATACAGATGATGATGGATGTGATGACTGTTCAGCTAATAGTTCATTAGACTTCTCAGGAGTAACCCCAGACATTTCTAATGATGGTCCAGATAATGATTTAGGCTGGGCAACAGGTTTTGGTGAAACTCTTTGCGATGCAGGAGATGATGATGATGATAATGATGGTGCTACAGATGATAATGATACTCATAATTTTGATCCATCTCAGTGCAGTGATGATGATTCAGATTTATGCGAAGATTGTTCTTCAGGTTCATATGATCTTGACAATGATGGTATAGATTATGATGGAGATAGCTATTGTGATGCGGGTGATACTGATGATGATGATGATAATGTTTTAGATGGTGATGATGATTGCGATCCTGATAGTGAAGGTTTAGATGATACTGATTTTGGAGAAGATTCTAGTAGTTTAGGATGGACTTCCTCTGCAGTAACAGATCATGATTCTGATGGATGTCAAGATGCAAATGAGGATTTAGATGATGATAATGATGGTCAATCGGATTCTACTGATGATTGTGACCCTGATGGTGCAGATGATGATTACAGCACAAGTGCTGATAATACATTTAGTGCAAAAGATTGGGATTCATCTGATTCAGCAAATGATTATGATGATGATGGTTGTTTAGATACTGATCCTGAAGATAATGATGATGATAATGATGGCCTTGCAGATATTTCTGATGATTGTGATCCAGATAGTGGTGTTGCAAGTGATTTGGATTGGACATCAACAGCTTCGTCTGCTAATGGTCTTGGAACAGATCATGATGTAGATGGATGTCAAGATTCAGGAGAAGATTCTGATGATGATAATGATAGTCAAAGTGACCTTGATGATGATTGTGACCCTGATAATTCACTTGCTAGTGAAACAGATTGGGATTCAACTGCAGATGGTGCTGACTATGATGATGATGGATGTCAAGATAGTGTGCTTGAAGATTTGGATGATGATAATGATGGAATTTTAGATTCTAATGATTGGTGTGCTACAGGTGAGTTAGGATGGACATCTAATTCTGCAACTGATTTTGATGGAGATGGTTGTAAAGATGCATCAACAGAAGATGTGGATGATGATAATGATGGTGCTTGCGATGCTTTAGTTGATACATTTGAGCCGGGGTATACAGGTGCTGCTTGTGTAGTTGTGGGAGATGGTGATAGTGATGATAACAATCCAAATTTATGCTCAGATACTGATTTAGATGGATGTGAGGATTGTCTGAATGGTTCTTATGATGTTAATAATGATGGTCCTGATACAGATAATGGTGGACTTGGTGATGGTCATTGTAATATCGGAGATGTTGATATTTTATTAAATGAAGGTGCAAATAGTGTGAGTTTCTATGCTCTTCCTTCTTCGGGTGATTATGGTGTAGGTAATATCTTCGGGGATGCAGGTTCAAATAATGATATTTCTAAAGTATTTGGTGAAGGATCAATTGCTTTCAATCTTGAAGATTTAGGTAACTGGGTTGGTTCTTTACAAGATGTTTCTGATGAGGATGGCTATTGGGTTGTTTCTGATGCAGCCTCAGCTTTGGAAGTTCAAGGTTATCCAACTTCTTTTGCTGGTGTTGAATATCTTTTACATGAAGGAAATAATTTTATTTCATATCCTTATTTTGATGGTAATTCATTAGTTGATGCATTGCCTTCATCTGCTACAGATAATATAGCATACATTTATGGAGAAGGAACTTCAGCGCTTTTCCTTCCAAATGGTAGTATTGTTGGAAGTTTGACAACTACAGGGTTTGCTGGAGCAGAAGGATATTGGTTTGGAGCAAGCAATGGGTTTTCATTTGAATATAATGAGCCAAATACAGGTCTTGGACGTTATGTGAACCGTGAGCTTCCTCAGGTTCCTGTAGAGCTTGCATATAAACAATCTACAGAACAGTATTTCTATTTTATACAAGAAGCACAAGTAGAGAATATGGATTTAGCTCATGGTGATTGGATTGTTGCTTACAATAATGATGTTGTTGTTGGAGCAAGACAATATGATGCAAATGCTATTATGGTAGATGTTCCAATTATGGGGTCATTTACTGGTTCAGATTTAAAATCTTCAATATTAAACTTAACAGCTGGCTATTGTGAGCCTGGAGATATACCTTCAATTAAAGTACATAGAACAACAGGTGAAATAGTAGATATGTTTGTGACGGCTGTTGAAGGATCGTTAGCATTTTCTGGAATGGGCCATGCGATAGTAACTTTATCTGATGTTAATTTCCCTCAGGAAGTTTCATTGCATAATGCATACCCAAATCCATTTAATCCAAGCACAATGATTCAATATGATTTACCTCAAGGTTCAATGCATGTAAATCTTTCAGTATTTGATATAAGAGGAAGATTGATTGCAGAACTTGTAAATGAGATTCAATCAGGTGCTTCTGATTCATATAGTGTTATGTGGAATGCGGATGAGCATTCAAGTGGAATGTATTTCGTTCAACTGAGAGCAGGAAATACTGTTATGAATCAAAAAATAATGCTATTAAAATAAAAAGATTTAATTTATAATTTAGGCTTGTTAAATTAAAACGTAGGTTTTAATAGAATTATATAAAATAAGGATTGAAAATGATGAAACAGTTTTTAAAGATTGGTAGTTTTGCATGCTTCTTATTGTTCTTTTCATGTAGTGATTTAGAAAAAATATCACAACAGATGGAAACAATAAGAGGTAATCAGGATATTATTTTAGCTAAGCAAAAAGATCTTGATTCTAAATTAGCTGCATTGCAAGTTGCAGTAAAAAATGTTAGCACAGCTTCAAAAGCTCCAGCTACACAAAATAAAAATCAAAATAAGAAAAGAAAAACACCTAATCCCGCTGTCTCTCATAAAATTGATATTGGGAATTCCGTTGTTCTTGGTAACCCGGATGCAAAGGTTACATTAACAAAGTTTACAGATTTTCAATGACCGTACTGTGCAAGGTCTGTCAGTTTGGTAGACGAAATTTTAGAAAAATATCCTAATGATGTAAAAGTTGTTATTAAAAATTTCCCTCTTGGATCTCATAAACAGGCTAGAAAAGCTGCTGCATATGCTCTAGCAGCAAGAGAACAGGGTGGTGTTGATGCTTATAAAAAATTATATCGTAAAATATTTGATAGTTTTAGAGATTTAAGAAATGATGAGGATTTACCATTAAAAATGGCTGCTGAATTGGGATTGGACACAGAAAGATTAGCAGAAGATGTAAAATCTCAAGATATTTCTAATTTAATTGATTTTGAATATAACCAACTAGCCTCATTGAGAAATGCTTATCCTGAGACGGAAGAGTATGCAGCTGGTGTACGTATTGCTGTTCCTAAATTCTTTATTAATGGTAGGGAACCAGCAGGTAGATCTGTAGCTCAATGGTCAGTTATGATTGATGAAGAGCTTAAGAAGTGATTATTTCTTAAAATTTACCTTCTAAAAAAAGCCTTGATTTTCGAGGCTTTTTTCTTTTAAAAACCACCTAATTAGAGTATATTAATACTGTAAAATTGTGTTCATTTTACAGGAAGGATAGTTACGCTTAAAATGAAGTTAAAAGTAATAGGAATTTTTATGATTACATTGATTTGTTCAAATGCTAAGGGAAATACGTGTGATTTTGGGTATGTACAAAGTACAAATTCATCTCAGGAAAGCTGTATTCCTGAATTGTTTTACTACAATTCATCTACTCAGCAAGCGGCATATTTTTTTGAAAGTGTAATTATTGATGGTATTTCTTTAACTGAAAATGATTGGATTGGCGCATTTAATGGAAATATTTGTGTTGGTGCAAGGAAATGGGACATTAATGATTGTAATGGTATCTGTGATGTTCCTATACTAGGTCAAGATAGCTCATTAACTGATGGATATATGTTAACAGGAGAAATTCCAATATTTAAAATATTTAGAGCCTCAGATTTATCTTATATAGAGGCTTCTCCTTCTGAAGATATTGCTTGGTCAAATTTTTCAACACCAGTTATAAGTTTATTATATGCTTGTGACCAGAGTGATTGCAGCCCCGATTGTTTAGGAATTAATGGTGGGTTATCTCAGGAAGATTGTTCAGGTGTTTGTAATGGAGATTCTGTTCTAGATTGTGAAGGAGAATGTAATGGTTCTTCAGTTGAAGATTGTTTGGGTGTATGTAATGGAAATGCTATTTTAGATGATTGCGGTGTTTGTAATGGTGATAATTCTACTTGTCTAGATTGTTTAGGTATTCCAAATGGTAATTCAATTATAGATTGTGAAGGTGTTTGTAATGGAGGAGCTACTAATTGTGATCAGCTAAGTGTTGAAATTGTTGATAATTTTATTTTGATTAATGCTTATCCTAATCCTTTTAATCCTAGTACTATTATTGAATTTTCTCTTCCTGAAAATGAAAATGTTTCTCTTTCTATTTATGATATCAATGGTAAAGAAATAAATAAAATTTTAGATAAATATTTTTTAAAAAATAAATATGAAATTGAGTGGAATGGACGTGATAATAATGGTAATTATGTTCCCTCTGGTATTTATATGATTAATTTAGTTATAAATAATAGTTTTTATCGTCGGAAAGTGACGTTAATCAAATAATGATAAAAAATGATTATTTGTGATATATATCAACATGAATTAATAGGTAAAGTGATAATATAGATTGAATAAGATTGCTTATATATGAAGAATAGATTGAAATATTATATATTATTGTTGTGCATGACGATAGGTTATGCTCAAGATCCTCCTTTGGAATTTGAGTTTAATCAATCAACAGCACAATCATTTTACTCCTTTTCCTCATTTGAAATATTAGGTGTCGAAATTGATCAAGATGATTGGATTAGTGCTTTTAATATTTATGATGAAACTCTTGGGGGAGTTTGTACTCAGGAATTTATCAATTATGATGAAACATTAGGAGGAACTTGTTTATCGATTGGTGAATGTATGCCAGGTGTTGATAATTGTATTAATGGTTTAGGTCCTGGTGCAACATGTGTTGAATCATTAGATATTGATGGAGATGGTATATTATCATTTTGTGCTTGTCCAGATGTAGATAATGATGGATTAATTTTTACTCAAAATATAGAAATTCCTGTTGGTGCTAGAAAATATGGAGATTGTGCAGGATCTTCTCAATGTGATGTCCCTGTATTTGGTTATGATGGTGAATGCTATTCAGCTGGTTATTTGAAAGATGGTCAAATACCATTTTTTAAAATATATGATTTATCTTCTGATAGTTATTACTATGCATTTATTAATGGTGATATAATTGATGCATGGACAGGACTACCTGATGAAGATAATGGTGCATTTCAATTAAATGGATATTTAATTGCTGATACTTTATCAGTTTTATATGATTGTAACAATGTTTTAGGTGGAACGGCATTTTATGATACATGTAATATCTGTTCTGGGGGAAATACTTCTCATTTAGCAGATTCTGATATTGATTGTTTTGGAGATTGTTTTGGTTCAGCCTTTATTGATGGATGTAATGATTGCGTAGGAGGTAATACTGGTATTGAGGAATGCCAGAATGATTGTTTGGGTGAATTAGGGGGAGTTGCTTTTTATGATGATTGTTCAATATGTTCAGAAGGGAATTCTGGTCATGTTGCAAATTCTATTTCTTTATGTCTTGAAGATATTCAATCTGGTATTTTTAATCAAAATTCATATCCTGACTTAGATTGTAATTGTGATTGTAATGGTTCAGCAATTTTTGATGACTGTGGTATTTGTACTGGAGGTTTAACAGGTAATGCTTTTAATGCAGATTTAGATTGTAGTGGAGAATGTTTTGGTTCAGCAGAAATAGAAATATACTGTTTAGATTTTGATGGAGATGGATTAGGCCTTCCATCAAGTGAAGCTGAATTGTGTAATAGTGATATTATCCTAAATTGTTCTGGTGATGATTGTTTTGTAAGTGATTGTTCTGACCAGGATGATAACTGTGATGCGAATTTATATGAAATTGATTGTGCTGGAATTTGTGATGGTCCGAATGAAATTAATCAATATTGTTTTGATAATGATGGAGATGATTTAGGAAATATCGATACACAAATTGAAGAGTGTTCGGCTTTTATTGAGGATGGCTATGTACAAGATTGTTCTGATATAGATGATTCAAATTCATGTCCAAGCAATTTAATTGATCAATGTGATGATTGTATATGGCTTGTTGATGAAGTTCAGTTAGTTTGTACTGCAGGTGATTTAATATTTGATCCAATTGATTGTCCGAGTGGTTGGACTGAGCCTGATCAATCATGCCAAGAGCCAGTTGCTTATAATCAATCAGTATCATTAGATGAAGATTCTTCTATATTCATTGAGTTATCAGCATTTGATCCATCTGGAGATAACTTGATATATATTATTGACCAAGATTTTGCTCCTGAAAATGGAAATTTAGAATTATTTTCGAATAATGTTTTTAAATATACTCCTAATGAAAATTATTTTGGTTCAGATTTATTTAAATTTTATGTAATAAATCAAAATTGGACATCACCATCTGCTGAAGTATTAATTAATATTTTACCTGTTAATGATGCTCCTGAATTAGGATTAATCGAAAATGTTGTTTTAGATGAAGGTTCTTCTACATCAATAACATTATCTTCGTTTGATTTAGATAATATTGATTTAACATATTCAATAGGCGGTGGAAGTGATACAACTATCTATTCAGAAATATTAGATTCTCAAGTAACTTTCTATGCAACGGGTGATTATAATGGTTCAATAGATTTTATTGCTGAAGTATCAGATTCAGAACTTGTAGATACTCAATCATTTACAGTTACTGCATTACCAATTAATGATTTACCAGTATTTTCACAATCTGAAATTAGTTTTGACATTGATGAAGATTCTACATTAGAATTTGATTTTTCAAATTATGTTTTTGATGTAGAAAATGATAATCTTTCAATTATTTTTGATAGTGCTAACAATGACTGTGAGCAATCAATTGGAGAAATCCTTTATGGAAGTATAAGTATAGATGATCTTTCCTTAGTGTATACTCCTTTCCCTAATATCTTTATTGAAGAAAATAATTGTTTAGAGAATTTGTCATTTAAAGTATTTGATGGAATTGGATTATCTGAAGGGAGTTTTAACTTAATCATTAATATTTTACCTGTTAATGATGATCCTCAAATTGAACAAATTGCAAATCAAATAATTGATGAGGATAACACATTTAGTATTGAGATATTAGTTTCAGATATTGATAATGAAGATTTAGATATTTCTGTTTCAGACATTGAAAATGGATCAACATCAATTGCTGATAATTTTTTATATGTTGTTCCAAATTTAAATTTTAATGGAATTATTCCAGGTATTGAAGTTATTGTTTCTGATGGAGAATTATCTGATACAACAATTTTTGATTTAACAGTAAACCCTATTAATGATGCTCCAGAGTTAACTCTTATTGAAGACCAAGCTATTGAGGAGGGCAGTGTTTTAGATTTAACTTTATCAGCAACAGATATTGATGAAGGAGACGAGCTTAC